>JAHEZK010000061.1 GCA_023251115.1 Nitrosomicrobium frigidum (SeqCode)
GGAGAATTGTGAAATACCACATTAGCAGTTAATTTATCTACTCAGAATCCTAATTTAGAACCGATAGCGTCGTGGGTACCGACGCATTAGAATGATGTTTGTCCTGTAATATTTGACAAGACGTTACTATCGAATTCCTCTATCATAAACTCAGTAAAGCATATGTTACAAAATTCGGAGTCAGCAACCAAACGTTGTTCCATAATAGTGTCGCATGTATTGTAAGATTTTTGACATAAGATACAAATATTCATAATAATATAACGTCAATTAGCTATCTAAAGGTATGTATTAAAAAAACTGTCTATAATGAAAACAAGAATGGGAATATCAAGAAAAAGTAGAATATTTGTTTAATCTCAACCATACAGCATTAAACCAATCTTATTTAGAAGTCACTGGATCCACCTGCGCTGAACTTGCCGCCTCTAATACCAGCAAGCCGAAAAGATTACTCTAGGAACGGATATAAAGAGCACTATAGCAGTTGTTCGTCCCCCAATGATGGTCGATATAAATTCTGAATACGCAAGGGCAATGATACGGGATTTCATAAAAATACAAAAGGATATTTTGGGATTACCAAACTTAACAACGAAGCAAAAAGACGACATAAACAGCTTGGGCCATGAATTAGGTACTTTAAGCTCACAAGCAGATGATGACAAAATAAAAACCGGCCTAATAGACATGATGAATAGACTTAATTAAGAAAATTACTTTGCGCAAAGACCTTTGGTGAAAAATTGAAAGTTGTTTAATATATCAAGAACAAAGAAGGCATCAATAATAACAGCAGAGGGTTAGATTGTCGGAAGTAGAAGACATATTCATTTTCTAAATTATCAAAGCACTGTATCTTTTATATCAGTTCATTTTTTCCCTTGTTCATGAGCCCAATATGATCCCATTGAAAATATGATAAAATGAAGGTTGAGAACTATTCTTATCATTACAAAAAAGTATTGTAAAAGCGTATACTAGACGAGAGAAATGAATTGACAGATGATTTACACTTCATAAGACGTGCAGAGGATAAATTACAGGCTTTATAACATTCATACTTTAACATAAAACTAAAGTAATTGTCCCGATATTCTAAATTCAGGATTAATAAAATTGGTAAAAAACAAAAAACAAATAAAAATAATACACGAGTCCGCTGCAAATTATACGTTTTCGAACACTGGTTCTACAAATATTAAGAGAGAGGAAAATGCTGATACTGCAAATAAGACCACACCGAGTACAGAAAAGGAGATACCTAGGGCGCGGTCCATAGATTTGAGAAACTCAAAAATTCGACAGAAAAATAGGATAGGTGCCGAACAACTATAAACAAGGTCATTCTTCAGTGTACGAATAATATAGATTTATGATTCACAGTGATGGGAGAGGGTTTTTCTATTGGACTTTTATGACCATCTAAATTTCAAATATTTCATTATCCAGGTTAGCTCCCATATTCGCTTGCTGCACTGGATTTATTTTTTCAATAGAGGACGTCACTGAACTGAAATAATCATAATCTAGTTCTGCTACAATATTTAGCATTTAAAAAGTGTAAACAAATATGGTGTTTCTTTTTTTTCGTCAAGTGTCCAAGAACTGGGAAGGCTTAAACACTTCAATATTTTCAGTCCAGAGTCATGTATGAATTTTCCCCACCCCCACATAGATTTATCTCGTGAATATCGTCTGTAGGCATGACTTCCCATTAGCGTAATACCTACGTTGTGCAATTTCGCTTTATATTTTTTCAAGTGATTTAGCATGCCGTAAGATAATATTTCACCTGAGTCAGGTAATGCAGAAATGAATATAATGGTATTTTCTAGCTTGAATTGTGAGTAGTCTATCGAATTCGAATCGCAGTTTATGACTTTATATTTTACGTTACTAGATAAAGATATTTTATTTTGTAGGTCACACAGATCTTTATCAATCTCTACTCCAATAGAATAAAGACCAAGTATACTACCACAAAATATCAATCTTCCATCACCTGATCCGATATCTATGATATTTTCAAATCCCAAATCCTTTGCAACTAGAATCAGTACAAGTGCTGAGAGTCCCCATGTTGGAAGAAATGGTTGATAAATCGTTTCATATTTTTGGGAACTCACCCAAAATTGATTTACATCCCCTTCATAAGATATGCATGGGATATTAGAAAGTGTTAGACCTTGTTGTTTGTAATATATTTTGTTATACTTAAAGAAAATATGCAGTTTTTCCAATAGGCATTTGTCAAATAAGTTTTGGTGATTTGCAACTGGGATAAATTCCCTAATATGATTATGCGAATGCAATTCACTAAGATATTCGTTCTTAAGTTCAACCAAGTGTTGTGCCAAATAGTCCAGTTCCAATTAATACTCATAATATTGGTTTTTTGGCAAATATATGTTCGAAGGTTTATAGTTTAATCATACCAATGATGAGGTGAATAACATTAACGAATCGAAGAATGGTAAAATATAAAATACAACCACACCTCAAATGGGTTCTATTATATGGGATCTTCCTTTCTCTCTAATGTTGTGATTAAGATTTGTGTCAAATATGTTTCACAAACCTCCGGACTTGGACCATTGGATCCTTAAAGAAAATCTATAGATTAGCAGTTCGTAATATATCAGAATCCCGATTTAGAACCGATAGCGTCGTGGGTACCGACGGGCTCATAAAATAACGATTCTCATTATTTACAACAAATGAAATTAGCTTTAGAATTTCTAATTAAGTTCCGATTGAATATTCAGTCATATCCCGACGGGCCCGTAAAGTTTTACTACTTTGATTAGTTGAACACCTTTGCGAACAAAATTGAAATCCTTGTCTAGGTACTAAAATCCTTAAATAGTTTACCGCTAATAAAGACCGTTACAATGAGCGAAAAAATGACTGCGATAGTAGGATTGGTAATTGCAGTGTTACTTGTAGGAGCTGTGGGAGCTACAATAGTTATCTTCATGACCGAAGCAGAGGCGTACCCGTGCAAAAGCCAAGGATCTTTCTATCATAATAAAAGTTGTCCAGGCTACGTCCCTAAATAAAGACTCAAAGCTAGTTCTCACTTTCTTTTTTAGTATGTTAGGTCATTATGATATAATATGATTTAGAAATTTTAGGAGTTCCGATTGAATATTCAGTAGGATCCCGACAGGCCCAAGAAATTCACATAAATCGTAAATTTTTAAACGACATATTTTTTGGAAAGACCAATTTGCAATTTTTATATAGACCATTCTACAAAAATATCAAATGAAAAGAACAGAAGTAAATTTAGGTCTTATTACTGCAGTAACTCTTGCTATAATACTAACTATTAGCATCATGATAAATCCATTACTACAGTCAGCAGTTGGTGCTCTCAGAGATGGCACCATGAAATATCCACAACCAAGGACGTCAATGGCGCTATCTGGGAATAATATCTACCTTACATGGTGGGATAACAAGACAGGAAACAATGAAGTATTCTTTGCAAGAAGTACAGATAATGGCAAGACATTTGATACACCAATTAACTTGAGTAATGCTAAAGGTGCTTCTGCCGATAGCCAAATAGCCACTGCTCAAAATAATCTGTACGTTACATGGTGGGATAACAAGACAGGAGTTTGGGAGGTATTCTCAAGAGCAAGTACTGATGGCGGAAAGACATTTGCTGATGCAATTATGCTAAAAAGTGTTGGAACTTCACCTTTAAAGAAACTAGATGGTCCTACTCCTGAAACAATTTTCTTAGATACACTTGTAGCGGCATCTGGGAATAATGAATATGTGCTCTGGTGGGATAACAAGACTGGCAACTCAGAAGTATTATTTACAAGAAGTACTGATGGCGGAAAGACTTTTACTGACTCAATAAATATAAGCAATTCTCCTGATGCGCGTTCAATAGGCGCAAGAATAGCTGCTGATACTCAAGGAAATAATGTATTCATTTCATGGATTGATATTGATAAAAATACTGGACAAAAACGAGTGTTGTTTAGAGCAAGCAATGATAATGGGCAAACATTTGGCAATCCAGTTATTGTAAATCGGTAATAACACTTGTTCTACTGGATTACTTTTTGGGACTCTATGTCCAACCAAATAATTAAGGTTAGAAATGTTTCAATCCTTGTTCTACTGGATTACTTTTTGGGACTAGAATTCATGCGTACCATGACCGTAGCGTTGTTCTAACATGTTTCAATCCTATCTTAGTCTGTTTCTAACACTGTATCCGTTGTTGATGTTCTGCCTAGAGTTATACATCATGGCAGGGTCCATTCTACCCATCTATTATGGAGAATAAATTATGGCTACCTTATTATTCCCAAGTTTTCAATTATGTTGAAATAGATTCGACGTTTTATAGAATTCCAAGCGAATATATGGTTAGGAATTGGAAAAGACGAACTCCTAATAATTTGATTTACAGCCAGGTTTCCTAAGGTAATAACACATGATAAAAAATCCAAAATGATTTTTGTATCTTTGTACTCCGAAGGGATCTTGTTGCACCGATTTCATTTACGCCTCCGTAGAATGTAATACCTGTACAAGAAACCAATATACATTTTGAGATATAAGATTTATTAAAATTTAGCGACTACATCACTTCAACGCTCTTTATAGATAATTGGCACTATTTCCAAGATGTCTTATTACAGCTGGGACAAATAGCCATGCAGTTTGATATATCATTGTTAAAGTTGCTACCATCTTTTCTTACATAAATTAGTATATCAATCTTAGTGCTACATAGAGCACATCTCCAATCTCGTCTCTCTCGCACTATTCTCTTGGTTTCGCTGCTGAATGGGATTTTACTTAATACAATGCCATACCATTCTCCATTTTTTCCTCTATGACCTTTTTTATTAATGATTTTACTTCATCTTCCAAAAAGTTACCAGTCTTAAGTACTTCTTTGAGCAAAACGTTTTCCTCTACAGTAATTTTGTCATGTAACTTGTTATAGAGGTCTACGATTGTTCTTGTTTTAGCTTTTTGTTGTAGAACCGATCTCGATCTATTAATTTGTTCGTCTACTATCCCATCTACAATGTGTTTCAGTGTATTCTAACAAGACAGTAATGCCTCGGGGTCTACCATCTCTTGAAAACTTTCAGGATTGTCAAATCTTTTCTGCGGATATACAATTACTTGAATCCAACCTGCTCTTACATTAATTGTGGATGTCATGAATATTATCGTCACCTATTATTCATTTCGGGTCTGAATGCTCATTCTTCCCATATTTCATCTGCACATCTATCAGCCAATCAACATCACTAGATGACTTTACCAACTTTGCGATCTTGATCACATCCCTTATATCCTTAGACTTCATTCTATTCCACACAGAATGCCCAATTTTGTCCGATACATTGGCGTCTAGCTTATATCTTTTCTTCAGCAGTCGTCGGGTAATCTCTGTAAATTCTTCGAATTTATATTCCTCTAGATGCAACTCCATGAACCTTGATCTAAGCGGTCCTGATAACCTTTGAATATCATTGCTTGTTGCAAAAATCCACAGTTTTATCTTTTTTTGCCTTGTTTTGCCTTTCAATTTAGTTTCTGAAAGAATGCCCGTTTCCATCACATTCAGTAAGGCTGCCTGATCAATCTTTTTCATCTAGTCGATTTCATCTATTAAGAGATATTTCGTATTACTTGTGAATAAGTGCTCTATTATACCAGGGCCTGAAGCACCGACCGCATCTATATAATATGTATCATGCAACGTGTCTAACATTTCTAATAAAAAGTCTGTCTTAGAAGATGAAGGAGGACCTGTTAAGAGTATGTGTGCAGGTTCATTTGAGATTATGGATTTGAGTAGCAGTTTCTTTATGTCTGGATAACCGACAACATTAGAGAAGGACTTTTCTTCGGGAGATAGTTTCTGTTTTCGAGGAACAGAAAAGAGAATAGAAGCAAATCCTGAAATTAAACTTGCCATTTAGGTAACCATTTCACCCTTTCATAAATCCTACTGCAAATCCCATCGCCATGCTACCAGTTAAAGGAAGACCTAGGTTTGATAATACGGAATTGGCAGTATTTCCCGTTATCTCTGAATCGACTGCTGTAGCTATCGTATTTTTTGTGATCACCTCTACCTTTTCCCAATTAACACTCAGTATACCTTGAAATTGAAGGTATGTTAAGGCTCCAAGAAAGGTACCTAAAATTACGAGCCCTATCCTTAGTACCTTCTTTACCGCATATCCTATAAGAATACCAACTACTGTTCCTGAAATCATGGACGTTGCTATATTACCTAAATTTTCAATATCCATTATCCTCACCAGAAAGTACAAGGATAATCAATAGTCCGATAAGAATACCTCTGACTGTTCCAGACATGACTAAAATTGCCATCAGCCAATAAATTTCCGTAATTCATTAGTTTTTTACTCCTAATGTTACCAATGCTGGGAGACCTCCCTACTAACAGGTACATACTTACGCGATCGCACTACAGCTCCAATGGTTATGTCGTCACATCGTGCCGAAAGAAATTCCAGGATTTTTTCATTTGACTGTATTTCTTTGTTCACTTGATGGGCCATTTTTACTTCCCGACCTCCAAGGAAGTCATTTTCAACCTGCTACTCATGTATTAGAGATAAGTAAGGACATCCAAATTCTTAGATTCAGAAAATCTTAAATTCCACGAATTCCAGAATGTTATCACGGCCAATAAATATTACAAACACCAAACCGTTAAGAGTGCTCAAGATGCCTCTCTTTTTTCAGATGAATACACATGGGCTATTCTAGACATCCTTCGGGCTGCTGGTCCCAAAGGTATGAGTGCTCAGAATGTTCACAAACTAATAGTGAATGATTTGGGAAGGGTCTCAAAGAGTAAGATATATGGTATATTGAAACGGGTATATCAGATGGAATGGATTCATAGAAGTTATGATGA
>JAHEZK010000029.1 GCA_023251115.1 Nitrosomicrobium frigidum (SeqCode)
AGTTCGGGTCAGGAGGATTCGACAGAAAAACCGAACTTCCTCCTATATGAAATTAATTTCTCCGAGCTTTCTAAAGTGTTCTTAATCCAATTCAAACTCATACTAAGCCCAAGACCCAGTATGTTTCTTAATACTACTGACAGATAAGGAATTTGAGTTTTGGTTTCTGAGTGATATCCTGCATAGAATGCGTCTTCTATAGGCTTGTACTTTACCCTGTCTAAACCAATTAAACTACCCAAAAATGAACCTATGTCCATACTTTTGGCAAAGATTGAATCTTTTTTCTGTATGAATGCCAGATCAGTACGTAATACCTTTCTTGAAAAAGTTACAAGATAATTCTGAGATTTGTTGTCTATGAATGAATAACCAGATTTGTGGAGTCTACCGGTAATAATTCCGGCACCAAACGCTAATGAAAAGTCATCGGCGCCTGAGAGTGCTTCATATAGATTACCACCAGAAATAAATTCTTCAATTAATGAGCTAGTAGAGATCGAAATTAGCTCAGGTGTTGAAATCCCTACCGACTGCAATTTTTCTCTCATTTCGAATCCCTCGTTGAATGTCATCTTGCCACCAATTTCAGGTGGAGCAGAAGGATGTGCAAGAAGAATTGAGAGTACTGAGTACGAAATAACGAGAATGTAATCATGCAAGTTCTTACTTATCTTATTTCGTTTGACAACAACCTTTTTACCGTTCATCTCGGAAATTGATATCTCTCGTTGCCAATTTACGAAATACAATATTTTACAATTAACATTTTAATGAATAAATACATTATTGGCCGGTTTTACTGTAAGTATTTTATTCCATCAGATCAAAAACTAGTTAATGGTGGACCGAGTGGGATTCGAACCCACGACCTCAGCAATGCCAATGCCGTATCCTACCGGACTAGACGATCGGCCCATGATTTCGACTCAGACCTACACATTAATATCTTTAGCCTAATTATGTTTTTAGGGATTCAAGAAACTATGAGATTCAGAATTAGAATCTATTTATGTTAGAATCTAAGATAAAGATTCGATAAAAATTATAATTACCTTTGGTACTAAATTAAGGGGGTGGATAATTCCTGGAGACCTCAATTGGTGCTGTAATTAGATACAAACCACCAACTTCTGTTAAAGAACCTGAGTTTCTAATTTTGAAGAATAGAAGAGGGTCGTGGGGGTTTCCACAAGGTCACAAAGAACTTGGAGAATCAGAACTTGAAACATTGGTAAGAGAAGTAAGAGAAGAAACTGGAATAAGATTTCTCGATGTAATGTCATATATTGGAACGATAAGATATTCTTATATGAAGTTAAATGGGATAAGATCGCACAAGGAAGTCAAGTTCTATTTTGCTACCACTCCTACTAGAGATATAGTGATTTCATATGAACATGCCTCTTACAAGTGGGTTTCGTTTCTTACTGCACTTAATTTCTTGGCACATAGACAGTTAAAATCAATTTTGATAAAAGGTCATCGTACTGGATTGTATTAAATGATCAATATTGGTAACAGTATAGTAATAGATTTATACCCAAATACGTATTCGAACTTGAGGAATAGAGGAAATGTCATCTGGTAAACGTGTTGTGTTAACAGCAGACCGCAGTCTTATGACAAATTATAGAGGTAATTTTCTTTATGGTTTTATTGCATGTGGTCCGTATGAACTTGTACCAGAATTTGTATTTGACAAGTTATTTTGTCCAAGCGTTGAAACTGATAAAAACACGGGTGAAGTCAAGGTTGCCCAATGCGGGCTTAGGCGAGTTGAAAGTGCTTTGCTAAAGGAATACCAAAGAGATGATGTTGTAATTGCTCATCCAGAAATGCTAGAAAAGTGTATTGGTCCTAACACAACTGTAGTAGGAATAAATGTTATGGACCCCTTGGGTATGGCACCAGTAACTACGACCATGTCGCCTGAGAAATTATCATATGTTGCCATGAAATTCAAGAAAATGTGCGCTTCTGTTATTCAGCTAAAAAAGAAATATGGATTTAAGGTTGTAGTTGGTGGAAATGGTTCTTGGGAACTTGCCAAGCCTGATAGAATGAAAATACATGGCATTGATACGGTCGTTATCGGGGAAGCTGACGAGTTGGCATTAGACCTATTTCATGATCTAGAATCTGGCGATGCCCCGGAATTGCTTCATACATTTGTGAGAAATATTGAAAACATCCCTCCTATACAAGGCCCTACTGTTAACTCATTGGTAGAGGCAATGAGAGGCTGTGGTAGAGGTTGCGATTTTTGTGACGTAAATAAACGATCGAAAAAAGATATTCCGTTGGAAAGACTCCAAGTTGAGGCAAACATAAATTTGAAGTACGGATTTGATTCTATTTGGCTTCAATCCGATGAAATGTTACTATATGGTTGTGATAATAAGGATTTCATACCAAATGCAGATGTTATTACTGATCTTTGGAAGGGCTTAAAGTCAACAGGTGCAAATTTCATAGGCACTACCCATATGACATTATCTGCGGTAGCCTCTTCGCCAGATCTAATAAGGGATTTATCGAAAATCAATGACATGGATACCAGTGGGAGATGGCTGGCTACAAATCTTGGCGTAGAAACAGTTGCACCGAGAATGGTTAAAAAGCATCTTGGAGTAAAGACAAAGCCCTATCAACCAGATGAATGGGGAGCAGTTGTACGAGAAGGTTGCAGGATTTTGAACGAAAATCATTGGTTCCCTGCGTTGACACTAATTATAGGATGGCCTGATGAAACACCAGACGAAACTCAATACACAATAGAATTGATTGATGACTTTAGGCGCATGAAAATGAGAGGTCTTGTTGCTCCTCTTTTGTATCAGGACTTTTCTGAAAGGAATTCAATGCACTTTGGGAATCTGAACGAGTCCCAGTTTACATTATTTTGGAAATGCTGGCAGTATAACCTTAGAGTCATAAATGATATTATTCCAATAATTATTCGCAACAAGACTTATGGTCCTGCAATGAAGGTCTTTATGGCAGTATTGATAAAGGCTGGGACTTGGGCAATTATGAGGTACTTGAAGGGCTTGTCAAAACAATTGTTCAATGGCCAGGTACCGGAAGATATTGTCGAAAGATATTCCAGGAGTAGATCTGTTTCCGAATCCTTGTCTCCAAAACTGTAGGACTCTAGAGCATCTTTTTTAACTCTTATTTAGATTCTCAATTTCTTTAATAGCACTATCTGCTATAGTGGCAATCTTTGGCTTTAGTATTATGAAATAATTCTTGTCAGCTCTTTCTACCGCACTTACGGTCTTGTATTTCCTGGTTGAAATATCAAATTCTATTATACCAGGCTCCATACTTCCTTTCGCATATATCATCATTAGTATGTCGCCAGATACCGGGGTTAGAGGCAGAATGGAGAAGACGTATCCCTTGTAGGAACTAGCCGGTAGAACTTGTTTCATGTAGGGGGCGACAGATACTAGGTATAAAAAAAACTCTTCAATAGTGGAAAACTCTTCATATTCAAATTTCATATCTATTATTCCTCACTTTTATCCTTGATATAAGGTTAAGGGTTATAGAGCTGTACAAGACAGCTCATTTGCAAATCTATCCATATGATTCAAACTTTACATCATAGCTTCCATCTTTTCTCTTATTTCTTTCCGTCACAAAGCCCTTAGGAATCAAGTAATCAAGTGCACCATCAACTGTTCCTTGCCATCCACACACATAGAAAATGGTATTTTCAGGGGTAATTGATTCTCCAACCAATTCTTCTAGAGGGGACTTGTCGGTTCCCAATTTTGGTCGCAAAAACGATTCAACCCTGCCCTTTTGACCATTCCAACTTCTGTTAAACCATTCTTGAGGTCTACTTATACTGGCACGATACCTGAAGTTCCATTTGCCTTTTCCACTATCCAGACTTTCATTTTCAAGTTCTGCTAAAAGTTCTCTATAGCTAAGTTCGTCAACATAACTTGCACCATGTAATATTATTATCTCTCGGGAACTGCCAATGGATTTTAGGTGAAGCGCATAGGAAATGAACGGTGCTAGTCCGGTCCCTCCACCAATAAGAACCATTCTTCTGTTATCTGGGGTACCGTCGTGTTTCTTATCATCTATTGTAAAGGCCCCTGTGGGTTTTACCCAAAGGATTTCGTCTTGTTCTCTTATGTTAAATAGTTCAGTAGTTAAACGACCTGGTACTGGTTTTTTTACCCATCTTACAAGCAATTCAAAGACGTTTTTTTGCTCCGGCGGGGACGCTATGGAATAGGCTCTTCTTACTATTTTTCCCTCAGATGGCACATGCAGTCCTATTGTTAAGAATTGTCCTGCCTTGAAATCTGGTACTCTGCCTTCCGATGGTTTTATTCTGAATATAATCAAGTCTTCCTTTAATACCCGTAAATACGACATTATGCCCTTGTTGTCTACCACCATACAACTGTCAAATCTGGCCGGCAAATAAATACATTTTTAATTTAAAGTTTGTACAATGCACAAAATAGAAAAATCATATAATTTGATCCAAATCTGATGAACTTAATATATTTCTCCGGGACAATATGAAGTGAATGTTCAAATCAAATAATTCTGATCAAAATGATTCTAAGAGCGTAGAAGATATTGAGAAACTAATTAATGAAAATAGCTCTGAGCATCAATTACTGCTCGAATCATTCAAAGAATCCATGAATCTATTTGCAACAGAACGATCAATGGACACCTGTCTCCAGTCACTGAATATTTCGATTCAGTTAGCCAGCATAAGATCTACCTTAATGGAACTGTACAAGTCTTATTCACGTATTTTGGAAAATGAAGTTAGCCGTCTAAGAAAGATATGCCAGGACAATACTCATGAAACAGACTCTATGAAAAAGTAATTCGGTTTCTAATAGTACCTAGATTCTCTATCGTAATTTCAACGATATCGTCGTCCTTTAGGTACTTTGGTTCCTTCATGGACATAGCAACACCTGCCGGCGTTCCGGTAGAAATAATGTCGCCAGCCTCTAGTGTCATTACTCTACTTAGACTCGAAATTATCTTTTCAATTGATATTACCATTTTGCTACTAGAAGAATTTTGTCTAATTTCCCCATTCACCTTTGTAATGATCTTTAGATTTTGAGCATTATTGATTTCGTCTTTGGTTGTAATCCAAGGTCCGCATGGTGCAAACGTGTCTATGCTCTTTCCTCTCGTGAATTGTTTATCTTTGAATTGTATATCCCTAGCTGAAACATCATGGAGTATCATATATCCGAATATAGATTCGGAGGCTTTTTCAGGTTCAATATTTTTTGTATTCTTTCCTATAATAATTGCTAATTCTGCTTCATAGTCTAGGCGCTGTACAAACTTCGGACATACAACATCATTAAATGGATGGTTTAGTGTTGTCCTTGGTTTAATAAAAATAACAGGCTCATCTGAGGGTGTGAGTCCGGCATCGCGCGCATGATCATAATAATTAAATGCCAAGCAGATTATTTTTGAAGGATCTGAAATCGGCGCTAATAGGTCGGCTTCTTTAATATTGTTACTAAATTCTATTGTAGTAAGATATTTTTCCACTTCACTAAACCATCCTCTGACAATGAATTCCTTTACTGTTTGAGGGATTGGAACGCCAGTCTGTTCCTGAAAATCTTGTTTTGTTATTATTTTCTTTCCATCAGCAGATATTATTCCATATGTATCTCCGATTTCCTCTATCTTGATTCTTCCTATTTTCATTTTGTTTACCTATGTATAAAAATTGCAGTAAATTTCTCTTCAGTGATACAAAAACCAAATCTAACAAATTGTACTGGAGTACGAGATTTTAATTGTAAAATTGAAGATTCAGCATACCCTTCTATCTTTTCTAAACTTTCTGGATTGAATCTGTCATTTTGATATATCTCTTTTGGAATAATGATTTTGTATTTTGTCATATTCTTCTCTGAGACCCACTGAATTTTCTTCATATCTTTTATTATTTCATTATTCAGATAGGAAGCAGTGATTATCTTTTTATTTTCTAAATCTATCTCATTTATTTTTACATTATACAATTCCATGAGTCTTACATGTTCATCTTTGGTAAGCGCAACGGCATCATCACGTGAAATATAAATTACATTGGAGACTTCAACTTCTCTCGTGCCAAGACTACTTGTAGGATGATTGTTCAATTTTACCTTGGTGTCTTTACCGTCTTGAACAAATAACATGATTGGATCTTTCACAAAAAATAATCGAATAGTTATGGGATCAATTATTTTCCTGTTGATAGATTCCAGTGTCTTGAACGGAGGCTTAGTTTCTGCCAATGTCAAGCCTAGACTCAGTACAAAGCTCCTAATTGCCTTTGGATCAAATCCCCTTCTGCGTAGTGCTGACAGGGTAAGAAGACGCGGGTCGTCCCAGCCTTCTATCATACCATCATCTATCAATTTCTTAATTTTTCTTTTGGAAACAGGCATGTTTTCAAATTCTAACCTCGAAAATTCTACAACTTTCGGCTTTCTCAACTCCAATCTATCCAAAATATCTTGGTATAATGCATTTCGCAATTCGTACTCTTTGGTTCTTAATGCATGAGTAACCCCGTCAAGGCTATCTTCTACAGGCGCTGCAAAATCGTAAGTTGGCCACACGGTCACCTTTTGACCCAAGAGCGGATGCGGTGCTTCTATGATTCTAAAGAGTGTCGGATCTCTCATAACCGTATTTTTATCTTGCATGTTCCCACGAAATCTAATTATTGCTTCATTTTGATGATAGGTTCCGTCAAATAGCTTGTCTAACCTTTCCTGATTGTACTCTGAATTGTCAAAATTACTCCTGCATGGACATTCAACTTGTTGCATTCTCATCGTACGAATATTGTTAATTTCGCAGGTGCAAACATATGCATATCCGTTCGTTGTAATTTTTTTTCCAAGTTCATGTAGTATTTTTATATCGTCAGATGTATTCTTTATAATATCAGGTTTAACTCCTAACCATTCTAGGTCATTTCTTATCGCGTCGTAATATTCTAATTTTTCGTTCATCGGATTAGTATCATCAAAACGTAGAATTAATTTACCATTATACACCCTGGCATATTCCTCATCTATTATCACTGCCTTTGCATGACCTATATGAGGATAACCATTAGGTTCGGGCGGAAATCTAGTAACCACCTGAGATTCTGACACCTCGAGTTCAGGAAGTGGATGTGAGTCAACGTGTTCATGTCTAGACTTGGGATCGAGAAGGTTATCTTTAGAATATGTGCTGTCTAGATATTTTATTTGTTGTTCTAAATCCAGTTTATTTACAGAGTCAACTACGACTTTGATTTCTTCTATTAAGGTTTTTATTTCTTTTTTTAATTCAGGTTTCAGGCTCAGTATCCTAGAAAGAACAGTATTTACATTAGTACTTCCTGAGTGTTCGGATGCATTCTTCAGCGCGATAGCATTAACTAGTCTGTGAATTTCTTCGTTACTGCTCAACAGACTACAAACTCCTTTCAACTATAAACTTCGCAGAAGATACGAGTGCATTTTTAGCACTTGTTTCGTTATAACCATCAATGGCTTCAAAGGCTTTAACCATATTTTCGTGAGCCGTCTTCCTTACCGCTTCTTCTATGTTCAGAGAAGATATCGCATAAACTGCATCTTCAACATAATCGCGATTAGCCCCTTTAAATCCAAAAACTTTTAAGATTTTTTCTCTCTTATTTGTATCTGCATGCTCTAGTGCCAATAATATGGGGAAGGTTTTTTTGCCCTCTCTAATATCATTTCCAACGGCTTTTCCCGTAAGTTCAGGATTACCGGTAACGCCTATAAGATCATCTATTAATTGAAACGCAATCCCAGTAAATCGGCCAAATTTAGATAGGTTTTCTACGTTACTATCTGATGGGTCCGGAGAAGACAGAACACCTAATGCACATGAAACTTCAAACAAGGAAGCAGTCTTTTTTCGTATCATCTCTAAATATTCATTTATGGTAGGGATTTTTTTACTGGATGCCATTTGTATGTCGAGGCCCTGACCTTCGCATACATGAACGCAGGCGGTAGACAAAATCCGATTCATTTCAGCTATGATACTGTCCTCATGCCCTGTCTTTTTTCCATGCAAAGAGAGCACTTGGAATGCTTTGGAAAATAAAATATCGCCGGCTATAAGAGCTATTGGTAGACCATATTTCTTGTGGACCGTAGAGACCCCGTGACGAATATCATCATTATCCATAATATCATCATGAATCAATGAAAAATTATGAATTAGCTCAACTGATGCAGCGGCCGGTAACGCTTTTTCTTCGTCCCCACCAAACATTTCACAACTTTTTATTACCATGAACGGCCTAAGCTTCTTTCCCCCACTGGCCAAATAAGTACCAGCAGCATCATACAACTTGGCGGGTTCACCATCCAGTATGGATAAAGTAAAATTTCTTACTCGTGATACCAGTTCATTAAGATCGTCTTTTAGATTATCCATTTTTTCACCTTTGCTAATTCTCCAGTTACCATGAATCTTGTTTTTCCTAACTCAGAAATATTTTTGGATCCAACGAGAAACATTGTGCTTTTCAGCTCTATCAAAGTCTTGTTAGTAAATTCACATAAACTCTCAAAAGACTTTGAAGCATGTCTAAGAAATGGATAGGCCATCCCACACATATTTGATCCTAAGGCAATACACTTTGCTATTTCTAGGCCGTTTCGAATTCCTCCTGATGCAATAACAGGTAGTTTTACCGATTTTCTCACTTCCATCAAACTTAATGCTGTTGGGATACCCCAATCCCAGAATAATTCTCCCAAATTTATTTTGTTAGAGTCATGGGCTGTTTCCGCTCTTAATTTTTCTACAGCTGCCCAGCTGGTTCCGCCAGAACCTGCAATGTTGATAGCAGAAACCCCAGAGGATTCTAGTTTCCTAGCAACCTCCATTGAAATACCAGCTCCGACTTCTTTTACAATTATAGGAATATCAAAATTTTCACAAATCTCTTTTATCTTTGATAAGACTCCTTTGTATTTTGGTTCTCCTTCCGGTTGGATTAGCTCTTGTAGTGGATTCAAGTGGACCACAAGTGCATTTGCTTCAATCATGTCAATCATATTCTTGATATCCCGTAACTTCAGTCCCTTTGAAAGTTGTGCACCACCAATATTGGCAACAAGAAATGCAGTGGGTGCATTTGATCTAGCTATTGAATAAGTTTCAGAAAGTTCACTGCTCAATAGCCCTGCTCTCTGACTACCCAATCCCATACCAAGTCCAAATTTTTCTGCGACAAGTGAGAGTCTTGAATTTATTTTAGTTGCTTCTGGAGTTCCTCCGGTCATTGAATCAATGATAATAGGAGCATCAAAATTATGTTTTAGAAATTTTTGATTTGTCTCAACGCCATCGTAATCGATTTCTGGCAATGCATTATGAATTAATTTGATAAATTCTAAATATGTTGACGATTCTTTTGCTTGAACGTTCCTAGTTAAAGGAATAACTATTCCTTCCTTTTTTCGTTGTTTTATTACTTCAATATTCGAAGGAGAGTCAGATTCATCGGGCATTTCGGGTACTGGACCTTTTTCCCTTTATTACTGTACCTTCTGTTTTCTTATTTCCTAATGCTTTCAAGATTCTCTCTGGTTTCAAGCCGTTGACAAAATGTACATCAATTCCTGTCAGTGAAATCTTTAATGCCTCGCGAAACTTTCTTTTCATGCCTCCTGTAACATCAAATTTAACATCTGAAAAATTGACCGATGATTTTTCCTCGATTAATGGAATAACCTCATCACCATAAGGATCTTTGTAGATTCCATTCACATTTACTGCAAAGATTACTTTGCTGGGCTTTATGACAGAGGAAATGATGCTCATCAATTCGTCACCAGACAGTATTGAGTATTTGTGAGGTGTTCTATATACAATGTCTCCGTATGTTACGGGCGTTATCTTGTCTCTGGTCATAGAGGCCAACTCAAAAATCTTCTTTCCGAGTGGTTTTTTGTCTAAAATAATTGAGAATGGTGGAACAGCATACGGTTTCATTCTTAATTTCAACATTGATTTGACTATAATATGATTTAATGAAATCATTGATTCATGAACAATCGCTATGCCTTCGGAAGAGTATTTCTCTGGTTTGGAATGCATATCATATTTTGTCGACCAGTAATGACCAAAAGATCCACCACCGTGTATCAAAATGATGGGCACTTTTACCGATGCTAGTGCTTTAAGGATTCTATCTATGGCAATGTTATTGACACTCATCGGTTTTTCCTTATGTGTAATTACAGAACCTCCGAGTTTTATCAGAACTACTTCCTGCCGCATTAAGGTTAGGTTTTCTTAAGAAAATTTAAATTTTAATATTAAAACCAAAATCAACCTACTATTACGCCATCATAATCAAATTCAACAAGCATCCATTTCCCAGGACTTTTAGATATTTTGGCTAGTACCTCCGTGCTTTTATCATGTGGTAAGAGCGCAATTATTGCTCCTCCTCTTCCAGCGCCCGTCAATTTTGCCCCCAATGCCCCACTATTGAGACAAACATCAATCATTTTTTCGATTTTAGGATGCGATACACCCAACTTGTACAATAATTTCTGATTTTCTGTAAACATTCGTCCAAGTTCCAATTCGTTGCCTTCGAGCATAGAATTCACTGCTGTCTTGTAGATCGCTTTGGCTTTTAGAGAAAGATCCTTAAATTGGCTTGAATTTTTCTCTCTGAATTCCTTAACCTGCGACACAACTTCTCCCGTTGAATGTTTTACTCCGGTAGTCCCTATTAATAAAGTAAATTTCTTTTTGGGCCTAATATTGCTAAATCCCTTGTCGGGCTCATAATTCATAATTCCTCCAAAAGTACAAACGTAACAATCTACTCCAGATGAATTCTTGTGTATGTTTTGTTCCATGAGCTTTGAAGTTTCATAAACCTGATTTCTGTTGTTGTCTGAAAATAAGGAATAGAGTGCTGCAACCGTCGCCACACATGAAGCCGCTGATGACCCTAGACCTTCTCCATAGGGAATTTGAGAATCAATATCCAGATCAATACCAATATTGGATTTATTCTTCTCAGATAATACATGTGATACACACTTGAAGATTGGATGTAGAAATGACATGTCTTTATCACGAATCGAAACGAGATCCACGTTACCTCTCGTTAGTATACAAATCGAATTTTTCCCCGATTTAATATTGATACGCAACTTGTTGTTAGTTTGCGCATATACATGAATTCGTTTGTTTATTGCTGCGACTATAGCAGGATTATCGTATACAACAAAATGTTCTCCAAAGAGTATCACCTTTGCTGGGGCTGACGATACAGCCTTGTTTATGCTGTTGTTCATACAAATAGTATTGACGAATACCCTACCACGGATTTATTATCTCCTGCAACATCTCCACTTGTGGCATACTTTAACAACTTACCTTCGGTTGCCCCCATTTTTTTTGATATCTCCATAACAGTGGCAATGGCACCATATCCACACGCAGTTACATTAAATGAAATCAAAATTGAATAAAATTTTTCAATATCAAGCGATAGGATTGCAGAAATTAAGAGTTTATCTTTTTCATATGCCTGTGTATTCGGTTCGTAGTGTGTTAAATCGGACGAAGCTATAGGTATCATATTTCCTTTCTTTATGGAATCATAAATTCCCATTCCTAGTTTTCTACACATACTCTTGCCCTGATTAATTAAGATGATTGGAACTATTTTGATTTCTTTTCGTATGTATTGGAGGAATGGGAGTTGAACTTCAATGCAATGATCTCTGGAATGGGCGAATTCATCAAAATTAGCCACTCCGCAATTTTGGTATATTTCTTGAGCTAATTCAGAGTCTATTTCTATCTCACCAAGGGGAGTTTTCCAGGAGCCTCTATTCATTACTGCTACATCACTTCCTAAACCGTAATGGTTCGGACCAAGTATTATTACAGATTCAAATTTCATTGATGAAAGCTCATAGAATCCGTTCGCAGCCACTGCACCGGAATACATGTATCCGGCATGAGGGCAGACCATTCCATATATCTTTTCGGTATTACCAGACGGAGGTAACTTTCCTGGACCAAATTTTGAATCCTTAAATAGCGATTCAATATTGAGGTTAAGTTCGTTTGAGTTTTTTGGGTAGAATATACCAGAGACCGCAGCTTCTCTTACGTGCGTACTCAAGATATCTCTTCGACCAATTTGGTCTCAAAGTCATCAATTGAAATCTTCATGTCAGCGTCGGACTTGATTTTTCCCTGCTTCTTCAATACCTCTCTTGTAAGAAGCCAATATACTGTTGCAAGAGCCTTTCTTCCTCTGTTATTTGCTGGTATGACTAAATCTACGTTAGAAGTAACATTATCACTATTTGCAATAGCAACAACCGGAACTCCCGCCCTAGTCGCCTCAAGTACGGCTTGCTGATCCGCTTGCGGGTCTGTGACAATGACTACTTGTGGCTCCATATAGCTTGAAAGTGATGGATTGGTAAATGTTCCAGGCATGAAACGTCCTATAATCCCAGAAGCTCCTGTCGCCTCACAAAACTTTTGCACCGGTGTTTTTCCATATTCTCTGGCCGACGTGACTACAATTTTTGAAATGTCTGCTCTTCCAATAAACTTTGCAGCTACGTCAATCCTGGTAAGGGTCTTGCTAATATCTAAGATATAAAGGCCTTCTGGATTTGCTCGAACAATAAAGGGTGACATAAATTTAGTCTTTACAGGAGTTCCTACACGTATTCCTGTTGAAAGTATCATTTTTTCTAGGTTGTCATTTTCAATTTCCTGATTTTCTTCCCCCGCTTCCACGTACGATTGGCTAGAGGTATCTTCGGTTGATTGATTCCCAGATTCCGATACAGAATCGCCTGCATTTTCTTCTTGATTTGCGCTTGCCATTTTAGTTGAATGACAAATCCATCATGCCTTTTATTAAATCATACTCTGAAAGTCTTAGAAGTTCATTCAATTTGGATACTCGTTCGCCACCAACAACTCCTGTTTTTATCATTTTCGAGGATGTTGCGAGTGCAATGTGGGCTATATGTGCGTCAACTGATTCACCAGATCTATGTGAAGTGATTATTTTGATATTATTTTTGGTGCAACTTTCCGCAAAGTCCAAAGCGTCATTTAAAGTTCCAGCTTGATTAACTTTCAAAATAGCACCACTACACGCACCATACTTGCTAGCTTCTATCACTCTTTGGGCATTAGTAACAAGCATATCATCGCCTGTAACAAGACAATTCTTATTTTTTACAGTTATCCGTGCCATACTTTCAAAATCGTCTTCGTGAACTGGATCTTCTGCATAAATTAAATGGTAATTCTTAATCAAATCCTCAACAAAATCAATCTGCTCTTCAGTATTCCTAACTAGACCTTGTCTTGCATAATTATAATGGTTCTTTTTAGAATCCCACAGTGAGGAACTTGCAAAATCAATACCCAATCCGACCTCTTTTCCAAGCTTCAAGCCAGAGTTTTCTATCGCCTCAGCGACGACAGATACTGCTTGATCATTGTTCAAGTTGGGAGCCCAAGCACCTTCGTCACCCCTGCCATAGGTAAATCTATTGTCTATTTTTTCCAACAAAACTCTAACTTCCTTGTGTATGTTGAAATTCATCTGTAATGCTTCCATGATGTTCCTTGCTCCAATTGGACAAACGAGTACTTCCTGAATATCAGGTGTGCCAGGGCCTGCGTGGGATCCTCCTCCAACTACATTCCCAAGAGGGTAGGGAAACCGAAAAGGGCCTTTTCTGTTGAGCATTTCGAAAAGGGGCATATTCAGCGATAATGACGCAGATGCGGCAGCCGCTATACTCAGTCCGTATGCCACTGAGCCACCAATTTTACTGAAGTTACCGGAATTATCTATAGATCTTAGGATTTCTGTGATAGTCTTTGGATTAGATGATTCAACTCCGATGAATTTGGAGATATTTGAATTAAAAGTACGAAGCGTCAATTCGGGATCATTGTCTAAAAAGCTTGGCACTTCATGACTCCCTATGCTAGCACCTGAAGGAGCGCACGCTCTACCCAGAAATTTGTTATCTGATATTACATCTATCTCTATGGACTTTGATCCTCTGCTGTTATAAACAATTCTTCCCTTCAACGATGAAATTAAAGGCATGCTTCATCGAACTTAATCTATTTCTGATTCAATTTCTGACTTACGTCTTCGTAATGCTTCGTAATATGGTATTACCTGATATATCGTTTCGACAGATGAGACAAACATTCTCCTGCAGCAGTACCGCTTAATATTTAATGAGTCCATAATCTCCGCGGGATCATCTCCAGCCTTAATTCGACTAGAATACTCGCCATATTTGTTTGCAATCAAGTTTCCACAGGTAAAGCATCTTATCGGTATAAGCATTGATTTTTTATCTTAGTATTCCTTATAAAAACTATTTATTTTTGGTCTAGCGTTTATATAGCAAATATTCAAATTAGCGATTTCGAAACCGCTAAATCTATGCGGGAGTCGCCCAGCTTGGTCAACGGCGTAAGATTGAGGTTCTTATCCCTTAGGGGTTCGTGGGTTCAAATCCCATCTCCCGCATATACTCAGACAATGATAAAATATCAAATCAGGAAAATTTTTTTAATATTTTGTAGTATGGTGATATCTTGTGTTTTTCAATACACTTTTCACAAAGCGATTTGTGTCCATACTTGATATGACATTTACAATCGCATAGTTCGGTACCGCTCAAAACTCGTATGTTTTCCAGATTTAGCTTATTTAAATAATTTCAGGTTTTACTAATCTAATTGCAAAAATTTTTTATCAATTACTGTACAGGTGTTCATATTGGATACTGATTCACTCTTAAGAAGAAAGCAAGATCTCTATTCTTTGCTTAAATCACAACATGAAGCAGAAATGAAAGAAATGAATCACTACATGTCGGTATTGAGTAGAACAAACAACAGTATAATACGAAACTATATACACAAATTACTAGATGATGGACTGCGACATATTGAATATATTTCTACAATGATGTCGGCAATTGAAGGAGCCAGTAGTAGCTTGAATCTGACAAAACAAGGAATTATCAAGTCAATAGAGGAAGAAAAAGAATCGAAGGATTTATTACTAAAATGCGTTTCACTTGCTGACGATCTAGAAACTAAATCTCTGCTCAAAAGCATAATTGTTGATGAGGAACATCATGTTAAGATCTTGGAACATATTGAAGAGCTAGTGTCTGGTTCTAGTCAACAGCAGGGTTAGAATCAAATTACAAGATTCATATGAATCTGAATTATTCATGTCAAAAATAATCCATGCAATAGTACATAGATATATTGAAAATTCAAACTGCTTTGATATTATTGCAAAAGACGGAATTACAACTGATATGTTTGAGATTAATAGATCCGATGCATTATTTGTAAAAGCTTCAATCAATGTACGACAAATTCAGTCACAAATTCCTGCCATACTACAATCAGTGAGTGTTGCAAAAAATCTTGACTACTATCAAAACAAGATATGCCATGAAATATCATCAATTTCTGATACCGAAAAGATCAAAGTGACATTACAAAAATTACGTGTGATAATAATTGCATTATTTCTAAGACTGAATAAACTTTTAATAGAAATTAAGAAACAGGTCTCTTCTGGGCATACCTACAATATTGAAGAGTGGAACAAGAATTCCGAGGAAACCTTGATTATCACATCTTCCATCTTGGTCCTTTATCAACAAGGAAAAGCTGAGACTCAAAACCTTGATACTTTAAAGGGGATTTTAGAATACCTTGGTACATCTACGTCCGCGATAGATGACCAGATTTCTTTTCTATACTAGGAATTTACTTTTTTATACCAAATGCTTCAAGTACTTCTAAACTATGTCCCATTGGTTTTACCTTGTTAAAAATTCTAATAATGATGCCATTTCCATTTATCAAAAAGGTTGTTCTATTAACTCCCATGTACTCCTTACCCATGAATTTCTTGAGCCCATAAGTACCGTACTTTTTTGAAATACTGTTATCCACATCGGGTGCCAGATAATATGGAATATTCATCTTGTCTTTGAACTTTTCATGCGATTCTTCGCCATCTGGACTAACTCCAATTATCTCGATATCGGAGCGTCTGAATTTATCGTAATCTCTAGTGAATTCAGAAGCCTCAGTTGAACATCCCGTAGTAAAATCCCTTGGATAAAAATACAGGACTACTTTTCTTGCTTTAAAGTCAGATAATTTCATAGTTTGATTCCCACTCCTAAATGAAAAATCAGGTGCTGAATTTCCTTCCTTCAATTCACCTGAGCTTATTGGTTTATCGGTTGTCAAATTACTTGTATCTGCCTTTTCAAAATGGTGTAATAAAAGGTTTAATCGATGTATTATTTTCTAAGAGGTATAAAATTAGTATAATTTTTATTTGAATTTTAATATACGTGTAGCTACAACGTAGGAGAATTTTATGGCTAAATACGACATTGTCATTGTGGGAGGAGGACCGGCAGGCCTTTCTGCTGCATATGCTGCGGCAAGAAATAACGCTAGTACTATCGTTCTAGAAAAGGATGACTCCATAGCGCAGAACATTCGAACCAGCGGGGTATCATGGATTGACGATATGAAAAGACTTAATATTCCAGAAAAATGCTACAATCCAATAAAGAATTTTAGAATTATCTCTCCTTCTAAAGATATCATTCTTAAAGGAAAGACACCAAAATCATGCGTCTTAGATGTTAGAGCTACTTACCAATACTTAGCAACACTTGCCGCAAGCGAAGGAGCTGAAATATCGGTTAGAAGTGAGGTACAATCAGTAGTATCTCAATCTAATAAGATAACTGGAATTATGGCCAATACGCCGAAGGGAAAAACAGAATTTGAATCAAAGCTCGTTATTGATGCAAGTGGATTTAGTAGCATCGTTGCAAGAAAAGGAGGATACGCTAAGAACTGGACAAGATACGGAATAGGAGTTGAATACGAATGTTACTGCGATGAGATAGATCCTGAAACATGGATCCTCATGGTTGGAGACAAATTTTCAGATGCAGGCTATGCATGGGTTTTTCCAATCTCCAAACAACGTGTAAGAATAGGAACCGGTGTAGGTCGCCCAGAATCAATTTCGGACCCGATCAAAAAATTAAATTCGATTATGGAAAGCAAAATCACGCCACTAGATGAACTTGGGAGTATTCAACCAATTGAATTTCACTATGGATTAATTCCAAATGAAGGTTCACGTCAATCCACAATATTTGACGGTCTATTACTTGTGGGAGATTCAGCCGGTCAAGCAAATCCCCTTGTGCTTGAGGGAATAAGATTTGCAATAGAATTTGGCCGAATCGCAGGCGACGTTGGAGCTAAATCACTATTAAAAGGATGTACAAGGGAATCGCTAGAGCAGTACGAGAAATTTTGGAAAGAACGCGTGAGCTCTAAAATAAAATCATCACTTAAGGTTCAGTCAAGATGGTTAAAGATGAATAATGAAACTTGGGACAGAGAAGTTGAAATTATTCAGAAAATGAGCGTTGAAGATTTTATTGATTTCATTAAGGCTCAATTTACAACCAGTAGATTAATGAAATTGGCCCTTACCCATCCCCATGCTGCCGCAAAGCAACTGTTTGGCATAATTTTGGACAAATAGGACTTAAGCAAGATTTTTATATGATTTAGAAAACAGCAAGTTTATACTTGGCTGGAGAAACCGTTACCCAGTTTGCGCCTATTATGTACATGCTTGGCTTTGGATTACTAGCCTCTGTGCCAGTCTTGTTTTTATCAAAGTTGGTCTCGCCGAGGCGTCGGTATAATCCTGTAAAGTTTTTGCCCATGGAATGCGGTCAGATGCCTTCAGGTGAAGGGAGATCTCATTTTATGATGCAATATTACTCGTACATCTTGATGTTTGTGGTCTTTGATGTCCTCTCTATTTTCTTGTATGCATGGGGTGCATCGCTTTTTTCCATTTCACGTTCAGCAACGCTTCCAATAATCGGTTTTCTAGCAGTGATGTTTTCGGCAATGGGCTACGCGCTTTATCTTTCCGGGAGAAAGGGCATTTGGTAGTTTTTGAATTTATCAGTCTAAGCATTAAATATGATGGTTTTGAATTATTGGAGGCTGAGATTGACCAATGATAAAAGACCTAGTAAATCCAACTAATTTTAATCTCTTGGTTGGAAAACTCGGAGACGTTCTTACCAGAGCGTTGGATCTTCCTTTAGGATATGCAATAAATTGGGGAAGAATCTGGTCACTTTGGCCAGTACATTTGGAGACTGCTTGCTGCAGTGTAGAATTTGGAGCAGCTTCTGGTCCCCGATATGATGTGGAAAGATTTGGAATAATTGAGGCTTTTGGTTCATTAAGACAATGTGATCTGATTGTTGTTCAGGGTACTGTTACAAGAAAAATGGCTCCCAGATTAAGAATGGTTTATGATCAGATGCCAGATCCAAAATATGTCATTGCCATGGGTGCCTGTGCAATTACAGGAGGACTGTACATTGACTCTTATAACGTGCTTCCAGGTGTTGACGGCATTGTTCCAGTTGATGTATATGTACCTGGCTGTCCACCAAGACCTGAAACCCTAATTCAAGGTTGTATGTTGCTGCAAGAAAAAATAAAAAGGTCGAAGATTAGATAGTATGAGCTCGGATCAACCAAACACGAAAAGCGGGGCTGAACAAGAAAAGTCTACAAGTGAATCAGTTCAAACTTCCCTACCAAAAAAAACTGAGCCTGTAATTCCCGAGTTTGAAGGCGCTCTTCTCAATCAGTTAGTTACAAAATTCGGCGATAAGCAAGTACAGGTAATTTATGCACGTCCTAGGAGAACAAAAATTCTTGTTCCTTCAAATGAGATCATAGCGGTTGCCTCATTTATTAGAGATACTTTAGGATTTGATCACGCAGAATCAGTTTCAGGTACAGACTATCCAAAAGATAATCAGATTGAAGTAATATATCATCTGAGCTCTTATTCAGATGATAAACTTTCATCGCAGGTTTTGGCACTCTCCACAAGGGTAAATAGAGATGACGCTAGACTACCCACATTAATTAATATTTTTAAAAGTGCAGAGTACCATGAGAGAGAAACATTTGAAATGTTAGGTGTCTATTTTGATGGTCATCCAAGAAATGAAAGATTTCTACTTCCAGAAGATTGGGCAGATATTCCTCCATTAAGAAAAGAATTCAGGATAAAAGGTAGATAGGTGACAGTAATTGGAAGATCTAGACCAAAAGTTTGACGAGACTGTTAAGATGGGACTTGAAATTGTAAAGGAGACCGAAGAAGACAGATTAATGACTTTGAGCGTCGGTCCTCAGCATCCTGGTTCAGGACATTTTAGGTTTACCATAAAAGTAGATGGTGATTATATTGTATATTGTGATCCTGACCCAGGTTACGTTCACAGGGGTGAGGAAAAAATGTGTGAATACAGAAATTTTATCCAAAATATTCCTCACCTTGAGAGACCAGTGATTCACGATTCTACAAATATCACGTATTCATATAGTTTGGCAGTTGAAGAACTTACCAATATCCAAGTTCCAGTTAGAGGACAATACATTCGGGCATTGGCATCAGAACTCAACCGGCAAGTATATACTCTGTATTGGTTGGGAATTTACGGAATATTTCTTGGACATTCTACTATGTTCATGTGGCCGCTCGGAGACAGGGAACTCTTTATAGATCTCCTGGAAGCACTTACTGGTGCTAGGGTCACTCATGCATTTAACATTCCGGGAGGAGTTCGGAACGATATGCCTGAAGGATTTAGGGACAGGTGTTTAAGACATGTTGCATACTTTGAAAAAAGACTCGCTGAATATGAAGACATATTTTACAATAATCCGTTATTCCGGCAGAGAACCGAAGGTGTTGGAATTCTGACGAAGGAAGATGCCATAAAACTAGGGGTTACTGGTTCTGTACTCAGGGCGTCGGGAATTCCCTTTGATGTTAGAAAGGCAGAACCATACGATGTGTATAACGAGATAGATTTCAAAGTACAATATATGCAAACGTGCGATTCATTTGCAAGATCAATGGTGCCATTCCTCGATATGAAAGAATCATGTCAAATAATCCGACAATTACTGGACAAGATGCCAAAATCAGGTGAAGTTAGGGCAAAGCTCCAACCAAATCCAAAAGGACCAGCTGGCGAATCATATAAGAGAGTGGAATCTGGGAGGGGCGCATTGGGTTATTATATAGTAAGTGACGGAACACCAAAGCCTTATAGGGTCAAATTGTCTGTTGGCTCCTTTAGGAATATGCTGGCACTTCCATTTCTTTTAATAGGATCTAAATTGG
>JAHEZK010000030.1 GCA_023251115.1 Nitrosomicrobium frigidum (SeqCode)
GGAATTGGTAAACAAAGATGTGCATCCTTCAGTTATTGTAGACGGTTATACAGCAGCCGCGGAAAAGGCTCTTGAATTTTTGCAAAAAATAGGCATAAAGATTGATGTCAACGACAAAACTGCCTTGACAAACATCGCAAGGACAAGCATGTATTCAAAGCTCGTTTCTGATGATAGTCCGACATTAGCCAAAATGGTGGTTGATGCAGCAAGACAGGTTGCTGAAACTGTAGATGACGGCAAGAAGCTAAGAGTGGATTTGGATAATATTAAAGTGGAAAAGAAAGCGGGTACATCTATGAGGGACAGTAAACTTGTGAAAGGAATAGTTCTAGACAAGGAAGTTGTCCATGCAGGTATGCCCAAAAAGATAGAAAAGGCAAAAATTGCTCTGATAAATTCTGCCCTAGAGATAGAGAAAACGGAGATGAGCGCTGAGATAAGGATTAATGAACCACAACAAATGCAAATGTTCCTTGAAGAAGAAAATAGAATGCTAAAAGCAATGGTTGACAAGATCAAGGGAGTTGGTGCAAATGTTGTATTATGTCAAAAAGGTATTGATGATTTGGCACAACATTATTTGGCAAAAGAAGAAATACTGGCTGTCAGGCGAGTCAAAGAAAGTGACATGTCAAAGCTGTCCAAAGCAACTGGATCTAGAATTGTTAATAATTTAGATGATTTTACATCCAAAGATTTAGGTTCAGCCGATCTTGTAGAGGAAAGAAAGGTTGAAACGGATAAGTGGGTTTTCATTGAGGGTTGTAGAAACCCGAAGGCCGTTACAATATTGGTCAGGGGAGGATCCCAAAGAGTTGTAGACGAAGCAGACAGATCAATCCATGATGCATTAATGGTAGTAAAAGATGTTTTAGAAAATCCTGTTGCAGTAGCAGGTGGTGGAGCTCCTGAAGCATTTGTTGCTAATGAATTGCGCCAATGGTCTAGCAACATGGAAGGCAGGGCACAGCTAGCTGTTCAAAAGTATGCTGATGCTCTAGATACAATACCTTTATCATTAGCGATAAACGCAGGAATGGATCCCATTGACACAATGACTACACTTAGAGCGAAACAGAGTAAGGGTTCCAAATGGACAGGAATAGATGTTATCAATACTGTAGTTGCTGATATGCTTAAGCAGAACGTTATAGAACCCATAGTAGTTAAGCAGCAAATAATAAAATCTGCCACAGAAGCTGCAAACATGATCCTAAGGATTGATGATGTAATTGCATCAAGTAAATCTAAGATGCCAGCCGGGCCTCCTGGAGGCATGGGCGGCATGGGCGGCATGGGCGGCATGGGCGGCATGGGCGGCATGGGCGGCATGGATATGGAGTAAGCATAACTCTATCTCATTTCAAATTTTTAAAAATCAATTCAAGAAATATTTATCTTCTTTTTTTGAGTATTCAGACATTTTAAATAAAGACCTGTTCATATACTCATTTTAGTAAATGTTCGAAAAATTAGAACAGCTCAGCTTCGATCAAAAAGTAGTTGTACTTCCAGATTTTTTCTTGGATAGGATCATTAAGATAGATTCCAAAGATGAGTTTTTTAGAATGATCAATAGCAAGACAACAATAGGAGGAGGAAGTATCAGGGGGGTGGATACTTTTGATATTAAAGGAGGGAATGCTGTTAATGTCGCATACTGTTTGGCTAAATTGGGATTATCTGTCAACCTATTTACCATTGCAGATGATTTTGGCAAATCAGTACTCCGTACGGTCTTCTCGAAGTTTGGAAAAAGCGTTGATTTGGAAATAAAAAATGGTAAACATGGGTCTACTACATCGTTTGAGTTTCATGAAAATGAAAAATCATTTGCCAATGTAATGATAAGTGATGTTGGTGATAATAAGAATTTTGGTCCTGATCTGATTAGTCAACCGTCCGATCTGGATATAATAAATTCTGCAAAAGCCATTGTCCTGACTAATTGGGGGAGTAACCTTAAAGGGACCGATTTAGCTCAGCACCTTTTCAGTAATTCACCCAAGGCTTTTCATTTCTTAGACCCAGCGGATATAGAAACCAGAAAAGAAGAATTTAGAGACATGCTAAGAGAGCTTAATCAAGTAATAGACGTGTTAAGTATTAACGAAAATGAATGTACTTCTCTTCTAAAGGCATGTAATCTTGATTCTAGAGCGTCTATAGGACAGTCTGATGCCGAAAGTGTAAAAAAATGTGCAAAATTATTGTCTTCTGAGTTTGACGTAAAGATCGATCTTCACACGAGGATCGGATCTGCATGGTCTGATGGTAAAGAAGTAATATTTGCAGAATCGTTCTACATAAATCCCAAGAAACTAACGGGATCTGGCGACTGTTGGGATGCCGCAGATCTCGCTGGGTATTTTGCAGGTCTTGAACCATGGGAAAGATTAACATTTTCAAATGCATATGCCTCATTGTATATTGGAAGAAGTGAATTTGAACCTCCTACGATGGTAGAAGCAATAGAATTCATTAGAACAAAGAGTCGGTAGGTTATTGCGGTTCAATAGTGGCTGGTGGTTTACTTGATACCGAGTACGTAACCCAAGTTACTCCATTAACTTCATTAGTTATTCTGTTACTAATTTTAGATATCAGATCATAAGGTATTCTTGACCAATCAGCTGTCATAGCATCTAAAGATTCTACAATCCTTATTGTGACCATATGACCATATACTCTTTCATCGCCGAGGACGCCTACTGCCAAGTCGTCCCCAACTGCAGCATATGCTTGCCACACTTTATCATACCAACCAGAAATTAGCAATTCATTTTCTACAATACTGCTAGCATGTCTAGCGATTCTAAGTTTGTCGTCTGTCACTTCACCAATAATTCTCACGGCCAATCCTGGGCCTGGAAAAGGGTGCCTTTTCAAAAATTCATTAGGGATATTTAACAGAGCGGCAATTTGTCTTACTTCATCCTTGTACAAACTCCTAAATGGTTCTAATACCTTCAAATCAAGCCATTCAGGCAATCCGCCAACGTTATGATGCGTCTTAATAACTGCGGCAGGACCCTTTGAGAAACCACTTTCAATTACGTCCGGATAAAGGGTGCCCTGTGCGAGCCACTGAAATGGTCCATATTCTTTTGTTACCTCAGAAAAGACTTGAGCGAATTCCTCTCCTATAATTTTTCTCTTTTGTTCGGGTTCACTTATTCCTTTTAACTTTGACAAAAAACGGTCCTCGGCATTAATAGTAATAGTGCTAATACCTAGGTGTTTGTTTATTAATTCAGGAACTAATGTTTGTTCATTTAATCTTAATAACCCATTGTTTACAAAAACACAAGTCAAATTCTTACTTATCGACCTGTTTAGCAGAACAGCCAAAGTAGTCGAATCAATCCCGCCGCTGATAGCGCATAATACTCTGTCATCGCGGACTTTGCTTCTAATATCCTTTATGGAAAATTCAATAAAGCTTTGCATTGTCCAATCTGGTTTTGCATTACTTATGGTCTGTGAAAAATTTGTTAGAATTCGATTTCCTTCTTCTGTATGTGATACCTCTGGATGGAACTGAATTCCATAAAATTTTCTATCTCGATTCGCTATCGCGGCCGAAAGAGAGTTATCAGTATGAGCCAAGATCTCAAAATTTGTTGGGATTTTTTCGGCTGCATCAGCGTGGCTCATCCAACATTTTATTTTCTTATTTATACCTCTAAACAAGTCTGAATTATCGTCAATGACTAAGTCAGCATATCCATATTCCTTGTTGTCAAATCGTTTTATTTTTCCATCAAATTTATCGACAATAAGTTGGTGACCGTAGCAGATTCCCAAAACAGGAATTCCCATTTCAAAAATCTTCTTGTCTGGTTTTGGAGAACCTTTCATATATACACTGGAAGGACCACCAGATAGTACAATTCCTTTTGGCTCCAATTTTTCAATCAAGCTGATAGGTGAGTTATACGGTAAAAGTTCACAGTATACATTTGATTCTCGAATACGTCTGCAAATTAGGTGGCTGTATTGAGATCCAAAATCAAGTACGATAATCTTATCCATAACCGCTTTAATTTCCTTTTTCTAACATTCTTGAAAATACCCAAGTTGCTGTATTAAAAATTTCATTAAGCCTTTCTTTTTCTCTATAGTTTGTAATTGTAACGCTGTTGAGATTTCCATCTTGATCGCTATCTACTTTGTAATCGATGACTTCGGATGCATTGATTTCGCCTTTTTGGTTCTTTTCTTTGTCTTTCGTCCTCATACCTTCCAAGATGCGATTTAGGAAGAATGACTTGAACGGTGGTGTGTTAATATTTAGATTGATATCATCTACCAATGGTATTCTTACATATGTCGAAGTGTATTCAGCATTAGATATGAGAAAGTTATCTCTTACACGTTTTAATGCTCTAGTCTCTACAGTCTGATTGCTATCATCATGAACATCATCATGAACATCAAAGTCTGCATCTGTTGATTTGGTCGTTGACTCTAGACTAGGTCTGCTTCTTGGGATTTCTTCTTTATGACTTGATTCGTACTCTGTTTTAATTTTATCCTTCAAATTAGTACCAGAAGATTCGAGACTTGATGCGGTTATGAAGCTAGTTTTTTTTAGCAAAGAATCGACGATCGAAAGCGTATCACGAAGCTTATCGAGTTCCTCTTTCTTATTGGTAACCTCTTTAATCAACCATTCTCGCACTTCTGCAGCACGACGAATATCTTCTTCTGAAAAACTGGACATGACAGGATTCAATGTATCAAAAACATATAATAGTTTTTCACATATTTGCAAGTGACTAATATGTTTAAGTTGTCAAGCTAATTGCGAAAATCTAAATGAAGCTCTCATGGTTCAGACTTTATACCTTTAATTTTTGTATTTGACTTGTTGATCAATTTGGATTTAGATTGCCTTCCTAACATTTCAAGCAATCTTTTCGCAGCCATTAACTTCTTTCTTTTAATGTCTATTTGGCTATCTTGATCGCTTGCTGCAAATTTTCTTGGCTTATTATCTAGATCCATACCTACTAAAGTAATACTCTTTGCCTTCATTTCCTCAGCCAAAAACACACTCCTGTCGCCATCAGTAAATCCTCCAAAATTATACACATTCTCTGTTGGCATTACCTGAGTCGTACCTATTATTTTCCTAAATTTAGGAACATTTTTTTGTAGATTTTCCATGTTATCTCCATGGGCGTGGATAACCATTATCGCTCCCATTTTTTCTGCCATTCTTAGGTACTTTGGATTTCCATCAAGATCCGATACTACTATATCCGGCTTTATCTTGCTATTCAATAAAATCTCTACCACACCATCTGCGGCAATCTTTATGTATTTTTTATTCTTCTTGATAAACTCAATATTTTTTTCCAGGCTGGGACCTGCTCCAATTACAAGCACGTGCTTTCCTTGAATCTTCTTTTGGATTTTAGACACCAGTAATGCCTTGTCCTTTATCATATTGCTTAGCATTTCAGCCGCTTTTTGATCTTTTTCGGTGCTATACCCAAACTCGGTTCTAATTTGCTGATAAAAAGGAAACCATTCTATGAATTTCACATTAAGAAATAAAAGAAGGTTATTAATAGATTGTTTGATCGGCCAAAAAAGAGTCTAAAAATTGGACTAGTTCAAAGATTTTTTCCATAAATAACTACTAACTGAATCTAATCGAAGTATTATTACTATTTAGATTGCGCGAAAAGAAGCCATAACTATTTCCAGTTAAAAGAGTTGATGAGAAATGTCTATATTGCATATATTTATGGCTCTGGGATAATTCATTGGGATGTTTGTTGATTTTAGCTCTCTAGCTACCTCAATAGGAATAGGAGGATTAGCTACCTCTATAGGAATAGGGGGATTTTTGGGCTTCTTGATGGGTTACGCTATAAAGAAAATATTAAAAATAATTATCATAGTTTCCGGATTATTGGTAGGCCTCTTGTACTATCTTCAATACAATGGGTTAGTTGCGCTAAATTGGCCAAAGGTGCAAGAAACCATTGGATCTGCAATGACTAATTTTAACGGGTTTAGTTTGAATACACCATTCTTTCCTGGTATCAGCGACCAGATTTTTGACGCAATCTCAAATTCCGGTATTCCGCTCACTGGAGGTTTTGCAGCTGGGTTTGCATTTGGCTTCAGCAAAGGCTAGAATAGATACAAGGACAGTTTTCGATTAGCTATTCGTATTCGTGTAACAATTATAACTACTTCTATGTCTTATCCTTGATATGAAAAACAAGACATCCGGAATGGTTTTTCCGGGTGAATACATAGCAGAGATTGAAGAATTCCAAGGTGGGAATAATACTTTCACACTTGATGGAACTATTAGATCAAGTGCCATGGGTAAAAAGGAATATGATTTTAAAAGAAGGGCAATTAAGATAGATGCGGTAAATTCGCTAGAAATACCCAAGATAGGAGATGTTGTTATGGGATATGTGGAAATGTTATTTGGATCAATGATTTCAGTAAAGTTATTTTCCATAAACAACAAGTTGTACAAGTCAGGTTTATCTGCCATTGCTTCGGCAAGAACTGGAAATAATAAAGGATGGAATCGAGATCGATACAATAGAAAACCAAAATCGATATACAGAAACGGCGATATTATCCGTGGTCAAATTACCAGTCTTATGAATTCCTCGATTCATCTTGCTGTAGATGGAACTAATTTTGGTTTATTGTACTCTTTGTGTCTGAATTGTTGTGGGGACACGGTCAAAATTGACAATGGCATAAAATGCATAGAATGTAGCGCATATGAAGAAAAGAGGGTAGCAAGTGATTACGGAACTAGTTCTCTTAAATCAAAACACTAATTTTTATGGCAAATAAACATATCTAGCGGTTCACAAAGAATCAAGTTCACTTTAGATAAAATTTTTAATACCTTTTCTGTATCCTAATTGGTGAACAGCGCACATTCATTTACAGGGAAAAAGATTGACCCTCCGATTATTTCTAAAAATATGACAATATCACAGTTGGTTCATTTTTTTGGATCAACAGGGTACAATGCGAGACGACTTTTTGAAGCAGCAAACATAATGAAAGAAATGATTGATAATAGGTGTACAACTTGCTTGACGCTCGCGGGAGCATTAACACCAATAGGCATGGGGAATACGATCAAAACTCTTATCGACAATGGTTTTGTAGATTGGATAGTAACAACTGGTGCCAATGTCTACCATGATCTCCATTTTGCATATGGTCTTCCAGTGAGGCAAGGCCATTTTCAAGTTGATGATGATCTGCTTTTCGCAAAGCAGATCGTACGTATTTATGATGTATATATAAAGGAAATAGGAACTCTACAGGCACAGGACATTATCGTTCAGAGAGAAATTAAGAATATTAAAAGCAACAATAATTCTGAATGGTACTCTACGGCAGACATGTCTTATCAACTTGGCAAGGCAGCGTATGAAAATTCAAAACATCCAAATAAATCATTCCTTGTTTCGGCATATAAAAATGACATACCCGTTTTCATTCCAGCAATCAGTGATTCTTCTATTGGACTCAATATGCTACCTTTGATATTTGAAGACGTCAAAACCTTTCCAAACGTTATGTTGGATATAGCTGAATCAACTGCGATACTGTGGAAAAGTAAAGCTTCAGGGGGTATTGAATTGGGCGGTGGAGTTCCAAAGAATTTTTTCCAACAAACAGGACCAGCCTTATACCAAATATTAAAACTAAAAGACGGAGGGCACGACTATGTAATACAAATAACCGATGCCCGGCCTGACACAGGAGGCTTATCTGGAGCAACAATACAAGAAGGAAAAAGTTGGGGAAAAATAAAGACCTCTCATAAAAACAATGTAATAGTTTATGGAGACTCTTCAATTTGCTTTCCGATTATTTCCTCTTACGTTTTATCTGAATGCAAGAAACGTCCTGGTAAGAGATTATACTCAAAGAAAAATAAGTGGGTGGAGGAAATGAAAAGAGAATACCTGAAAAATAAAAAATAAATAAATAAAAATCATTCAAAATTTACTAAATAATAATTATAAAGCAAATCTATCAAATTCATTCAACATAGAAGGATGGCATTTTTAATCAGTCGAGGTGTTCAAATAACACCAATTACTGAATATTGTCAGCCTTCACCGTTATGCCTATGTTGAAAACCATTACGGTATCTTTTATTTCACTAATATCATATATAACTATATTCAAAATTAACTATATTGATGTATACAGTCGATAGTCTTTTAGATTTGTAATTGGCATGCGTAGGCGCATTAGAAATTAGAAAAACATAAAGACAAGTCACAGTTTAAGGAAGAAAAGAACTAATGCTAAATTACTCAGATATAAAGTTAGGAAAATGGGATCTTTCAGACTTAGTCGATGGGAGTCTGAGAAAGGAATTTGCAGAATTAGTTGATAATATTAAAAGGAACGTCAAGGAATTTGAAGATAATAGGCGTCTCTTAAAATCCGATCTCAACACCTCGACGTTTGAATCATTAATTCACAAGATTGAAAATATTTTAGAAAAACTTAGTACAGTAAGTAGTTTTGCTAATCTCAGGTACGCTGCCGATACTGCATCTAACGAAGCGGCAGCTCTTATTCTTCAAACAGAACAATTAGGTTCTCAGATTAGTAACCAGATTCTGTTTTTTGATTTATGGTTCAAAAAGGAACTTGGCAATGATAACGCACAGAGATTAATTGATGGAATTTCTGCTGTTTATGGGGAATATTTAAGGCATAAAAGATTAGTTGCAAAGTATTCATTGAATGAATCAGAAGAGAAGATTATCAACACTCTAGAAGTAACTGGTCCAAGTGCTCTCGTAAAAATATATGATAGAATGACTAATAATTTTGAATATACCTTTATCAAGAAACGAGGAAATAAGAAAACTATTAAGACTTTTAACAACAAGGAAAAATTACTTTCATTAGTAAGGAGCTCAAATGCGAATGAAAGGGAATATGCCTACAAGGCATTATTCAAAACATATGAAAAAAATAGCGGGGTGCTAGGAGACATTTACCAAAACTTAGTTACTCAGTGGAGAGATGAAAATATTTCCATTAGAGGGTTCAAATCTCCCATATCAGTTAGGAATATTTATAATAATATTGATGATTCTACAGTAGAGATACTGTTATCAGTTTGTAAAAAAAATGCAACTTTGTTTCACGATTATTTCATGGAAAAAGCAAAATTAATTGGCGTTAAAAAATTACGACGTTATGATCTGTATGCGCCAATTACAAAAAAAAATGCTCTTAAATTTAGTTTTAAGAATGCCGCTAAATTGGTTTTGGATACTTTCTACAAGTTTGATCCAAGATTTGGTGCCTATACTGAGCGCTTATTTAAAGAAGGGCATATTGATTCTGAAATTAGGAAAGGAAAAACGAGTGGCGCTTTTTGTTATACCGTTTCTCCTCAGAGGACTCCTTACGTACTCTTGAATTTTGATGGAAAGATGAGAGATGTTTCAACTATGGCACATGAATTTGGCCATGCAATACATAGTATGTTCGCATCCGATAAACCCATTTTGGTATCACATGCTCCTCTTCCATTAGCCGAAACTGCTTCTGTTTTTGGAGAGATGCTTCTTAATGAACAAATTTACAAGAAACTAAATAGGGAAAAGAAAAAGATTTTCTTGGCTGAACAAATTGATGATATGTATGCGACTATTATGAGACAGGCATTTTTTACAATTTTTGAAATTGAAGCTCACAAATGCATAGCAGAACAGAGCGTTACTATTGATAATATATCGGACTTGTATATGAATAATCTAAAAACCCAATTTGGAGATTCATTACGTATTTCAGATGATTTCAAATGGGAATGGCTTTATATCCCTCATTTTTTCCATACTCCATTTTATTGTTATGCATATTCATTTGGAAATTTACTTGTACTTTCACTTTACCAGCAATATATCGAAGAGGGCAAATCCTTTGTTTCAAAATATCGCGAGATATTGGCTGCAGGAGGATCTGAAAAACCAGAAACTTTGCTCAGGAATGCTGGATTTAATATCACTGAGGAATCTTTCTGGCAACAAGGTTTTGATCTTGTAAAGACGAAAATTGATAATTTACGAGTAGATGATTCATGAAATATTAAATTTTTCAAGATTTTATCTGTGCTGAATTCTTGAAGAATATCTAAAGAAGGATGCATCAGTATTTGACTACATTTAATGTGCAAATGTTTTCTGTAAATGGCTAACTTTATAGATTAGTTTTTCGAATTTGAAACTATTGAAAAAGTTTTGCAGTGTCTGCAGAAGGGAATTACCCACAAGTAGTGAATTTTATTTATGCGAGAAATGTCACAAGGATTTGATTATTTCAGAAGATAAATTTGATTACATTGAGAATTCAAGACTTTATTATTAGTCTAATCGAAACATGAATTTTTAAGAGCTTGCTGATTTGAAAAACTTTACCGCCTTGGGTATGTTTCAATTGGCAGATCTTTACCATGTTCGCTGACGTTCGTCAGCACATTAGAATTAAATAACAAATTTAACCTAAACTGGGGTTGTATAGCAATGACAATAGGGAATGTTAGATTCTGTGAATTTTATTATACCATTGCGGTTACACGATATGTTAAAAGCTTTCATGATTCAATTTTCGAGAAATCATAGAAGCCTCTGAACAAAAGGGAACTAGACTTAAATAAAATAGACAACCAACATTAGCCTATAGGTCATGATAAAATGCTAACGAAAATTGATGATAAATCAATCAATGAACTGGATTTCGTAAAAAGAGGCGGACTAATCCCAGTTGTAGTTCAGGATATAACTACAAAGGACATTTTAATGCTGGCTTATGCAAATAGAGCTGCAATAGAAAATACAGTCAAGACAGGCAATGCTTGGTTTTGGAGTGTTTCCCGTAATAAACTATGGATGAAAGGAGAAGAATCCGGAAATATTCAAGAAGTGAAGGATATTCTAGTTGACTGTGATCATGACTCAGTGATCTACGTAGTTAATTCAAAAAATCCTGCATGTCATACGGGAAACAGATCCTGTTTCCATAATAGGCTATACCCTCAATAAATTGATGATAATTCTTACAATTGTGTAATATTTCTATTGATCTCTCGATTCTTAATATTTTTGATCCAATTCATATTTATTATTCATAAAATTTTCAAGTAAAAAAATTAAGTAATACTAAAATTACGATTAGTGATATTTATTACTATACAATCGTTGATAGTTGAATATACATGGGTTCTATACGATTTCTAAAATGTAGGGAATGTGGTGCTGAATATACTCCGGTATTCAAATACATTTGTGAAGAGTGTTTTGGCCCACTGGATGTCATATATGATGTTCCTAAGGATTTAAACAAAGACACCTTTTCATCAAGAACCGATAAAACATATTGGCGTTATTTTGAGCTATTGCCAATTGCTAATAAGGATTGCATAGTAAACATCCATGCTGGTTTTACACCTTTGCAATTTGCGGAAGAGTTGGGAACACAAATTGGAAACCTTAAGAATCTCTTTATAAAGAACGATTCTGTCAATCCAACTTTTTCATTTAAAGACAGACCTGCAGGTGTAGCAATTTCGAAATCAAGAGAAATCAAACTCAAGGCAGTTGGATGTGCGTCCACTGGAAATTTGGCTTCTGCAACAGCTGCTCATGCTGCCAAGGCACATTTGCCATGTTATATTTTTGCTCCATCTGATATCGAAAAAGTCAAGATTGTGCAGGCATTATCCTATGGTGCTAAATTTGTTGCGGTTGAAGGGACCTATGACGACGCCAATAGAGTTGCGTCGATAATAGGTGATTCTAAGGGAATAGGGATTGTAAATATCAATATGAGACCATATTATGTCGAAGGGTCTAAAACATTGGCGTATGAAGTAGCTGAACAACTTAACTGGGAAGTTCCAGATCATCTCATCATTCCCGTTGGTAGTGGTGCGATGTTGAATGCAATTTGCAAAGGATTTGAAGAGCTACATGATTTAGGATTAATTGGCGATATCTCAAATCTAAAAGTTACTGCTGCACAACCACATGGTTGCGCTCCAATAGTTGATGCATTTAAGAAGAATGCAGGCGATATCGTTCCTGTAGAAAGACCGGAGACAATAGCAAAGAGTTTGGCTATTGGGGATCCTGGAGACGGCGTTTATGTTCTAAGAAGATTAAAACAATACGGTGGGGTTGCTGAAGAAGCTAATGATAATGAAATTATTGAAGGCATTTTGACTCTGGCGAAGACTGAAGGGATTTTTACTGAACCTGCAGGAGGTGTTTCTGTTGCCGTACTGAAAAAGTTAGTTGATAATGGATTTATAGAAAGAAATGAAAAAGTAGTATGTTATGTTACAGGTAATGGACTGAAATCTACTGAAGCGATAATGAGTGCATTGCCTAAACTTGATATTGTAAAGCCAGACGTACAAACTGTGTCTGCAATGATTTCATAGGAAGGAGTAAATAGAATGACAAATATTGAATTTATTATTCCATCTGTTCTCACAAAAGGTAGCGGAGAAAAAAAAATTCCATTAGATGCCATAGATCTGCAAGATGCATTTACAAAGGTAACCAAACAGCTTGGAGAAGATTTCAAACGCAAAGTTTTGGACCTGAATGGAAAACCAAGATCATTAATCAACATTTACATAAATGGAAAAAATATGCGATTTAGTAATGATGGTATGGCCACGAAACTCAACAATGGGGATTCTATTTATATTCTCCCTGCAGTGGCGGGTGGTTCTGGTTCTGAACTTAAGAACGAAGATTTGCAACGATACTCCCGACAGATAATGCTCGATGAAATAGGATTCATTGGGTTAGAAAAACTAAGGAAGGCAAAAATCTGTGTAGTTGGAGTTGGAGGCATTGGTAATCCTGTAGTTACACTGCTAACAGCTATGGGGGTCGGAAAACTGAAGATAGTAGATAGAGATATTATAGAAATTTCTAATTTACATAGGCAGCATCTGTATACAGAAAATGATATAGGTAGTGTGAAAGTTGAAGCTGCAAAAGAAAGACTTCAAAAAATAAATTCAAGTGTTGAGATTGAAGCTCTTCCAAATTCTGTTACTAAATATACTGCCGAAAGCATTGTTAGTGGATTTGATATAGTTGTAGATGCACTAGATAGTATAGATGCCCGATATGCATTAAATGACGCATGCATTAAACTCAATATCCCACTTATCTATGCAGGTGCATTGGGAATGTTAGGTTCTATTTGCACTATAATTCCAAATAAAACAGCTTGCCTTAGATGCATCTTTCCAGCATTAGCTGAAGATGATATGCCTACTTGTAGCACTGAAGGTGTTCACCCATCAATTTTATACCTAGTAGGCGGTATTCAAGTTTCCGAAATAGTCAAGATTATCCTAAACGATAAACCAACTCTAGAAAATAAACTCTTGTATATAGATCTGAACGATCTCTCAATGGAGAAAGTTACGGTCTTTAGACAAGAAGAATGTCCTTCATGTGGAACAAAAAGAATAGATAAAGATCAGCCGCAAGTACAGCAACTAATAATTGAAGAACTATGCGGTCGTGACCGCGGAAAGAGAACGTACACCGTTACACCCGCCCAAATTTCATCACCGATAGACCTTATTGGAATTGAAAAGAATGCGGGTAGATTGGGATATACAATCAAGACGAAAGGCGAACTAGGATTAACCATCCTTAGTAATAATTCTGAATATCTTTCAATAAGCTTCATGACGAGTGGTGCAGCCACAATTGTTGGAGCTAAAAACGAAGATGAGGCACTATCAATTTACAAGAGCTTTGTGAAAGACTTTAATTCATAATTTTTACAAGCATTACGGTACAAGATTCTGCGAAAAAAGGTTTAAGGTTAAGATTAATCATTTAGACTTTCGGAACGAAATTTGTTCCTATTCTTATTGATGAATGGAATTATCTTTTCATTAATCATGTCATCATAATTTTTCTCTTTATCTATGGTCAGCAGTAAAAAATAGTCGTTGCTTATGGGAATGGTAATCCTAGTTACATTTTCATATCTGCCTACAGCATAGTTTAGTTTCCCAATTTTTGTTTGAAACTTAACCCTAGTTCTATATCTTGAGACTGCAGCAGCGGCATATTCTTCACTTTCCTCTTCTGACATTAATGGTTCTAAATCTTTGCGTTGTTCAACGTTAATTAGAACGCCGTATTTGTTTGAAATACCTATCCATCGTAAAGAATTATCTAGATTTAATAACTCTTCACTAAACGTATAAACGAATTCATAGTCTATCGCCATTATATCATTTATCTTTGCTATTTCTAATATTTAAGCAAAATTAAATCAAAATCAAAAAAACAAAATTCGCAATAAAAGAAATAATCATGGAAGATGCTCAATTATATCATCAGTATATTTGTAAGTCTTTATCTTGGATTCTAACTTTAAGTCCCGGAGTATGCTGTCGAGGAATTCATCAGCCACGATTATCACATCATCAAAAGAATTGTTTGATAGGAATTTTTCCAATGAATTAACAAATGTTGGATATTCATTTGAATTACCGAATTCATATTTTCTCCTGGATATCAAATTGTGAGCGGCCGGATAAATGTCTGAAATTTCAGCAGGAATGATTCCAATAAAAGGATTATAAGCGCAAATTTGATAATCCGAAAATCTCCTTGACAATTTATGATATTCTTGAGAACAATAAAAGGGAGAAACTTGCGTATCAGGATATAGAACAAGCTTTTTTTTGTTGGTACTAAATGAATTGAAAACCTTTCTGAATCTAGAGGCTTCTGGTCGATACTGGTCGATAGTATCCATAAGAAAAATTGCTTTTTTCTTGAACAATGGAGTGCCATCTTCTAAATATTCATAGTTCATAAATAATTTGAAGGCCTCCATTAACTTAGGATGAGCCCGTGCTTTTTGTCCAACATATTCCCAGAGTCTACCATCCATGATAGCTTGTCTCACCGACAGAACTTCAGATCTTAAAATATATAGATTATGCTTTGCCAATTTATCTATCCTCTCATCACGTTCCAGATCAAGAAATTCTTTAACTTTCAAATTAATACAAATTGGACATTGGCATGAAAGATAGGTTAACTTGTCCAATTTTGACGTTCCATTGGGATGCATGTACCTGTCGTCTCTTGCATAAAGGATGTAAGATGCAGAATCGAACGTATCACATCCTAACGCTACCACCAAAGGTATCGTTAGTGGATGACCGGCTCCAAATAGATGAATGGGCTTGGACGTAACTACTGATTTCAAGGCTGCTATCATTTCGGATAAAATTCCAAATTCATAGGACTCTAGTAATTGCACTGGGCTCCCCAGGGCCATCATTTCATATCCCATTTCATCGAGTAATCCAGCAGACCTCTTAACCAAATCAAGATGTTCGGCGCCCTGCACCGGACCGACCCAAACAGAATTTCCGTTATTGTTACTCCTAGTGAGATTTAGGGTTTCTTGAGAATTTTTGATAGTTTCATTAACGTACATTTCGGCTACCTCATGTCGCAAGCCGTATCCTGTCGGTTTATCGAGCGGGACACAAATATCACTTTTAATATCCGACTCAAATTGGGCTATGAAGGAAGGCTCTGGTTCAATAGAACCGTATTCAAGAACTTGGTAACCACCAGAATCAGTCATTATCGGACCATCAAAGTTTATTATTTTATGAATTCCTTTTTCTCGAGCAATATCGCCGTATTGTTTCAACGTGATATACGCGTTTGTGATAACTGCTTCAAAACCTAATTTTTTTAGAAAGTTAATGTCTACGGATTGCGAAACAGGATGAATCACAGGTATGAATGCGGGAGTCTCAAAAGTTCCACTAGGAGTCTTGATTTTTCCTATCCTTCCTGCTAGGTCAGAATATCTGACCTCAAATAACAAATTTACTTCTTGAACTCCCTCATGAATTCTTCATAAATTGATTTAACCCTGTCAGCAGCCAAACCCGTACCTTCCTCTATCCCATGTTCTGTTACTTTGATCTTATCCATCACTATTATCGCATTCACATCATCCCTGATTTTTACTAATCCCGGAAATACTCTTGACAGGCGATCTGCAAGACCCCTAAGATCAAAAGGTTTTTCCAAGAGCTTTATTTCTTTGATAAACGATCCATTTATGACAATTCTCAATATTCCTTGACCTTCTACATTTTCAAGAACAGTGTCCAATCTTTCATCGATAGCACTTAATGTTCCATTATAGTTCTTGTCATAGGAGGTCTCTATAGAAACTTTTTTTCCTACGAATTGGAGTATTTCTTCATAAAACTTCCTTATAGTTAACGCAGACATTTTTTCAACTAGGAATGTTTCTTAAAGTTCTATATATGAGTTTCAATAATGCGTTCAGGGTTTACAGACGCTAATATCATTTTAATTTCCTTATTATGATTTCAAACAGCCGACCACGGTTAGTATAGATCAACTTTTTTTAGGGAACGTACGTAATTCATTACTTTTACACCTTAAACAGAGCCTTTCTTCCAAATTTCCAAGATAACAAATATAATAGCATTTACCACATTGCAGGCGCGATATACCATCTCTTATTCTTACGAATTTATCTCTCCGTTCTAGAAACTTGCATGATATTAGATTTTCCAGTACTACTCTTAAGATTGAAGCAATATGCCCTGGTTCTGCATTTCTATACCTGAGATAAGTTTTAACCATGTTGCCAGCGATATGTTCCATATCAAATTGCAATACTCCTGTATTATAATTTCTAAACATGAAATCTCTGAAGTACCACTCCGTTTCATTTAATTCAATATCGTTCATCTTGCCAATTGTATTATCGATAGAAGAATAAGATTGAATATGTTTACTCATTAGTATTTGAGAAACTATTTAAAAATAATTAATTGAATAAGTAAGTGAATAAGTATGCAATGGAATTTGAATAATTTTACGAAAATAGCTTTTACCAAGTTAATTCAACCATTTGGAGAAGACCTTAATGACGTTGTGAAGATTACCAAGGCTTTTGGTTTCGCTGCTAATGTGTATTCGGGACTATTCAGAAATGAAAGTCAGGAGCCCTACATCAATCACGCCATGAAGGTGGCCTTAATATTATCTGATGAGCTAAAAGTTCGAGACGTAGATACAATTTGTGCAGCTATTCTACACGATGCCATTGACAAAGGTAAGGACGTCAATGAAATCGTTGAAGAATTGAAATTGAATTTTGGAGAAAGTGTTTACGACACTATCAGGAGCCTGACTGAACCGAAAACAAATGAAGAAAACAGAGAAAAATTACTCGTCAATTATTTTGATAACATTTCAAAAGGTCCAAAAATGCCTCGATTCATAAAACTTGCCGATCGTTTAGACAACGCCCGATTTTTGAAGAATGACAGGAAAAAGGAAAAGGCACTTCGATATAAGGAAGAAACGCAGAAATACATATTGCCTCTAGCAGAAAAAACAGACGATACTATGGCATTGAAATTATCTATAGCATTGTACGAAATAAAATAATTCAAAATTCACTTTTCTTGACAACGGCCATCACTATTTTTTTTGTGATTTAGCCAATGTATTCCACAACCAAATAGTTTGTGCTCTGTACAACCGCATATTGGACACTTTTTCATAATCTATTCTCTGATATTGGCGCTTATCAAATTTACTCAACTTTTCTTGTATCAATTGGTTTTGTTTTGGACTAGAATTGCAATTATCTGAGAGGTAGGGAGATGAAAAGAAAGATAAAAGTAACCAAGTTAGGTATTTCATTACATGACGGAAAACTCTGTGAGGCACATAAACACATTGAGGGAAATGGATTCGATGAAAAAAGAATATCAAATTAGATGTAGCCATTATGAGCTGGAATTAATGAAAAATGAAAATCGAATTACCTGCGTCATATGTGGTAAGAATTGGGATTTTCTGGAAGAAAGAGGTTATTCACATAAGAAACAAGCATATTCCGCTGAGAGGGATTGAATGGTTTTTGTTTTTAAGACTTGCGTTAGAAAGAGGTTTATAATATTCTTAAGGTGAACTGGGTGAAGAAAAAATTTAGAGCTGCATTAGTTCAAATGAAATCGTCAGTTGATAAGAATAAAAATTTGTCTTATTCTTTAAAATTAATAAGTAAAGCTGCACAGAACAAGGCCCAATTAATTTGCTTTCCAGAGTTTCAGATGGCTTATTCTCCAGCAGAACAAGAGCCAGAAACATTACATGAGATTGCAGAAAAAATAAATGGCGACTTCATATCAGCGCTATCAAATTCCGCCAAAAAAAATAAGATAAATGTGGTAGCAACAATATATGAAATTATCAATACCAATAAACAGAATCAAAAGGTTTTTGATACAGCTGTAATCATCAACGAGCGCGGAAAAATGCAATCCGTTTATAGAAAGATTCATCTTTACGATGCGTTAGGATTCAAAGAATCTAAGAAGCTATTAGCCGGCAATATTATTGAGAAACCGACTCGAACATCTGTAGGCAATCTTGGATTGCAAATATGTTATGATATGAGGTTTCCAGAAATTTCCAGAATACTCACTGTTAATGGCGCTAACATTCTCGTATCCCCCTCTGCTTGGGTAGCTGGATTTATGAAACAGGAACACTGGGAAATTATGTTAAAATCAAGAGCGATAGAAAATGGCGTTTATGTGATTGCACCAAATCAACTTGGTAATATTTATTGCGGTCATAGTATGGTGATTGAACCATTTGGTGCCACACTCATTGACATGGGAGTTAGAGAAGGGATGGAAATTTTGGATATAGATAATTCTAGAATAGATACCGTAAGGAGAACACTTCCACTCTTGAGGAATAGAAGAACAGATGTCTACAAAAATTATATCAAAGCATTTGATTCTGAGTCATGATGATGAGCAATATAATACTTGTTTTTTGAACAAATTCTATTCACGCATGTTGTCCATAACTTTTTTCTTGCAAACATAATGCGCAAGATCGGCCATCCACAATGGCAAGTGCTATCCTTTTTAATCAGTCCCTTTTGGGGTACCGCTGCCATGGCATTACAACCAGTTACTCTATATTGAGAACAGGCTAAGAATCGTTTTTTGGTTTTAGATGACCTGATAAGGATCATTTCGCCTTTTTGACATTTCGGGCATTTTCCAACTGACATTCTATTTTCAAAACTAGACAATACATTCTTTATTTCATCGCCAATCATAGATTCGTTCAATTTAAACTCATTTATGGGATTCGATAATGCTTTTTCCAAGTAAACACGAACGTCACCAATTTCAAGATCTCCTTCCTGTATTTTTTTGATGCTGGACTCAAGGGAGCTGGTCAATTTAGTCGAAATAATCTCAGAAACAAATTTTTTCATTGTATTGAGTATCGTAAATCCCAATTCCGTCGGTTCTATTCCGTTCTTGTCTTGAAAGATGTACTTGCGTTTTATTAATAAATCTATTATTGCAGCTCGGGTAGATTTTGTTCCAATTCCTTCGGATTCCATTTTATCCAAAAGGCTGGCTTGGTTATATCTGGCAGGAGGTTTTGTATAATCTTCTGACGCTTTGATTTCACTAACTTTTATAGGCTCACTTATTTTAAGTTCCGGCAAATTCGATTCATTGATACTAAAATAAGGTTCATAAAGAGGAATCCAACCCTTGTTCAATATACCATTAGCCTTAGCTAGAAAATAATATCCATTTACATTTATCGTCACTTCGCTGTATTTTGTTACAGCATTGTTTCCAAAGGTAGATAAGAATCTCTTAATAATGAGATC
>JAHEZK010000031.1 GCA_023251115.1 Nitrosomicrobium frigidum (SeqCode)
TTACCCCATGGGATCACGTTTATTTTTGGCTAAGGATTAGAGGAGTGAATAAGCATGAAGCCTCAATAAGAACCAAAAAGATCCTTCAAGATTTTGAATTATACGATGTGAGAAGTAAACTTGCGATGTATTTGTCAGGAGGAATGAAGCAAAAAATATTAGTGGCAATGGCTATGGCAGTAGATTCGAGATTGCTTTTTCTAGATGAACCGACTATCGGACTTGATCCCGTGTCCAGACGCCAAATCTGGAAAGCTATCAAGGAAAAAAAGGAAAATGGAACAACAATCCTGCTTACAACCCATTATATGGACGAAGCAGAAGTATTGTCAGATGATATAGTCATAATAGACAAAGGGACCGTTATTTTAAAAGGGACACTCTCAGACATTAGGAAAAATATTAAAGAAAACATCAAAATAGAAATTCCAAAATCAGCAATCGACAGTGATATTTTAAAATCATATGGAACTGTAATTGACACCGGGACCGATATACTAAAACTATTTACCTTTGAATCGAATATACAGGAGCTATCAGCAATTGCAATAAAGAAAAATTTCTTTTTCAGGGTATCTCCTATTACCCTAGATGATGTGTTTGTTGCTCTGGTTGGAACCGAGGGCAACAGCGCCGATCATGATTAGGATTAGTTCGCGGGGTTGAGGTTAGGGAAAATTTTAGCTGCTGCGTTCTTGAGATATGTGTAATATTCTGTTGGAGTTAGCGTTGCATTTTGATGTAATATTAAATTGAAGCTGGCAGTATCAGCATCTTGGTAATCCCATTTCCAGAAGGATGAAGCAGTGATATTTGAATTCTTGAAAGTTTCGAGCATCGTATCTGTCGTTTGCTGGTCGAGTCCGCTCTTTGCAGGATCAAGCTGAAATACTCCATTAACTGCTGTTCGTACAACGTTGTTCCATTCACCAATATAGAGTGGATCCCCTGTTAGTTCGCGAGTTTGTAAGAACATGTCCCATCGTTCTTTTTGATATTTATCTCTGTCTGGAATTCCATATACACTTATCTTAAACCACACATTATCTTTATTTGAAGGAGCCATTTTTGCAAGATTTTCTGAAGTTAATTCTATAGGTCCGCCAAGATCTACAGGGACATTCATACTATAAACTATGGTCTTGTTAGATAATGTTCGTAATTCATCAGTGATGAATGAATTAAAGTTCCCAATTTTTTCCCATTGATCTGAGCTTTCTACATGGGGCTCGCTCAAGATTTCATATCCGAAAGTGCTAGGATGCCCATCCACTTTTGTAACAACCTTTTTCCAAAAGTCAGCAAGCAAAGTCCATGCGTCCTTTCCTTGGCTATCCTTTACTGAACCATCCCAAAAGTTACTCCACCACAGCTTTGCAACAGGTTCTCCTTCTTTGCCCCCGCTATTCATCGGATACAGTTGTGAATTATTCTCAAAAAGTGCGGATGGAAAACCTGTTCCCCTCTTTTCAAGCCACGAGGATGTATGCCACTGATGATTATCATAAATAACCTTAATGCCATATTTATCTGCAATATTTGCAACCTGTTCGATTTCATTCATGAATGCTTGTGGGTTTTTTTCATATGCTTCCCAATAAAACAAGAACCTAGCATGATTTAGTCCTGCCTCTTTTAACAACTTGAAGCTTTCATCGAAATAAGTAGCAGGAGGTAGTGCAGTATCGGGCCTGTTTTGTTTTTGATCCACGTATGCGCCCTTCATCGCTACCCCAACTAAAGTATCGTCAGCTGCAGATGGCTGGGCAGAAGCGGCGATAATTCCATTTGTCATGAACAAAGACATTACAAGGCTTAAACCAAACAAGATAGGCATGTTTTGCCGAAAACTACTCATGGCAAATATATCCAAATGTAGTTTATATATATATTATGAATTAGGCGTCCATTATCTGCTTTTGAGTTCAAAATAGGCCTTACAGTACTAGTTCCAAAATTATTAGTCAGGGATATAATTATATCTCTATGAATAAATATCAATTATCGTCTGTGGAGATAAGTTATAGAATGACATTCACGATAGGTGATAACTAGTGAAACGAATTGTTCTAGCCGCAGGATTAATATCCTTCTTAATTGGAGTAACAATAATTTCAATTTCTTCCATTCGTGTTCCTGATCCTCTCCATACTTCAAGTTCAGTCTATAACGGAAAAATAAATAATGATACTAGAGCTGTCATGGCACTGAAAGACATCCAAAAAGGAAAAAACATCTCATTATCTGTTACCCCACAAAATACTGTAAACGTATTCAACATTAAAATCATAAATTCAAAAGGAACTGTATTGTTTGATTTGAATTCATCACAACCATTGTTTACCACGATTACCCCACCTATAAGCGGAAATTATTCAGCAGTTTTAACTAATCTCAAGAATGAGGATACATATACACAGAGTTTATTTGCTAGCTCAGTTCTCTTTGATAGTAATAAAAATCCAAAAATAGAAATTAACACAATTTTGATAGGAGTAATTATTTTGCTAATAGGAACTGTGATATGCATTATTTGGATACTCTTGGAATTCTTTGAAAGACTAAAGGAAAGGACGAGGTACAAACAGTTGTCTCGAGGTATATTTTATTCAAGTTCAACAACAATCTAGTTTAATCATAATTGTAAAATTCAAATACGAATAAAATATCAGGACAATAGATCAAACGATCCTTTCAAGAGGACTTAATATTATCGTTGCTTCTAAGTATATGGTCACATGTAAATTGTTTGAAATAAGTTTAATTGTCCTATCCCTTTGATTTTTGGAGGTACTCGGTCAATTTTGTCATTAGTTTTTTATTAACCTTCTCACCGTCAATCTTTCCTCTTAATACTTCCATGCACCTACCCATCAATAGCCCCACTGAATCTAAACCTTTTTGAGAAATTACAATTGCATTTTCATGTATTATTTTACTTATAGTCTCGTCTACATATTCTTCGCTAATGCTTTCAGTCCCAAAAGAACTTATTATTTCATCAACATCCCTAAACTCATTTTTTAGGAGCTTCTCGATAACCAGTGGAATAGATTCTTTAGTTATTCGTGAATTATCAAGTTCTGTAAATAGACAAAATAGTACATCTTCAGAAAGAATAGAACTGTCATAACCCTCTCTTTCCATGCTCACTAGGTCCTCCGTAAGTTTAGATATTACAAAAGAGGGGCTAATTGACGTGTGTGAAACTATCTTTTCGAAAAGTAAAAAATATTTAGAATCAAAAATATTTTCTGCCAAAGTCTTATTAATATTATATTTCTTGCAGATTTGATCAATGATTTCATTCCACGGTTGAGGTGTATTTTGAGATAATTGTTTTAGCATTCCTTCGTCTATTGAGATATATGGAATATCGGTTTCGGGGTACATTCTTGATGAGCCAGGTTTTGGTCTACTAAATACTGTAACACCATCCAATCTTGCTGAACGTGTTTCAGGAACAACTCCGCTAAAACCTTTTCTGATTCTAGTAAATAATTCAAATAATACTGTGTTTAGAGATTTTGTCGGTCCGCCTATTAATACAAAAGCATCATTCGTATCCATTCTTAGAACGGCTGATATAGACTCAACGTCTTCCGGCGTAATTCCATAGTTCGGTAATTCATCGGAGTGAAATATTCCACCAATTCCGTAAACTTTTACCAGATCACCTAATTCTTTCCCCAATCTAATTGCTGGATAGGGTTCAAAAGACAATATTCCTTTGAATCCCCGCAGAACGAATGCCGTAAATCTAGAATCACCAGTGAGAATCTTCTTTACTAATTTAGAGGATGATTTACTGAGTAGCTGAGTTACGTCTGTAACCTTGTCGATGAAACTAGATTCGTCAATTTTACGTTTTTTTAGTTCATTTGCAATTTGATTTAATGCGTCTTGTCTCTTTCTTTCGTATTCAATTACAAGAGGTAGCTGTGACAATTGCTGAACACCTTTCACTTCTACTATAGGTCCATCCTCTGTTGAAATGTTAACATCCTGTCTGATACTTCCCAACCCACGAGTAACTTTTTTAGTAGATCTTAGTAATCGCCCGACTGTTTGAGCAACGGTTGTAACAAAAATTGGAGAGTTAGAAATAGGATCAAGGGCAATTTCAATAAGTGGTATTCCTAATCTATCCAAAAAATAAGCCTTGGTCTCATCTTCTTTTTTGTCTTCATTAATTATTCTCGCAGCGTCCTCTTCTAAGCATACACTTTGGATTCCTACCCTGGCACCCTCAACCTCCAAAAACCCGTTTCTGCCAACTAGTATTGTTCTTTGAAATCCAGTTGTATTCGATCCGTCTATTACTATCTTTCTCATTACGTGTAATTCATCTTCAATGGTGCAATTAAGCGCCAGAGATATTGTCAGTACGAGTTCGAGTGCTTCATTGTTTACCATCTTAGGAGGTTCTTCGTCAGATTCAATGAGGCAGTTTGCATTTTTAGAAGATTGATATTTTACCGTTTTAATTTTTTTTGATTCGAATAGAGCAGCTTGGTCGTAAGATCCCATCTCGCTTTGAGTCGGACGCAGGTTCCTTTTGAAGGTAAAATCATATTCACTAGAATCAATTATTTTGCAATCGCAAAACAATTTATTTTTTGAACCCAATTGTTGATGGATTTCAAGTCCAACCTTTAGTTTATCTTGAGCAACAGTTTCGCTTTTGACCAATATAGGGATAATAAATAATGACCTTCTTATTATTATTTACAATTTCGAGAAATCTTTAATTTCCTGACCCCAACAATATTAATCACCATAATGCTAGGTAATATTGTCTGTATGTTATATGCTATTTTACCAAATGGTACTGTAAGAGATGAAAGTACTTTTTTCATTCTGGTTTCCATTTTGCTTGGATTAATTGCAACGGCGTACATAATGAGATGGAGAAGAAATAAAGAAGATCAATAAATTTTGATTATTCTGATAGGTTTTGATCTTGATTTTCTAAAAACCATATCCATATCATCCGGATATCTTAAATTGTAAATCTAGAAAATTTAAATGAGTTAACTATATTTGTAATATCACTTTTTAATGAGTCGATATTTATGTCGTGATATCTCCCATGAGAGTTATTCAATTTAGCAAGTGCCCTATTCATGATAGAAATGCAAATTCCTTGTTCGCCTTTTTGGTAATGTACTAAGGCAGCTGCAACTAGTATGAGCCCATTCAACAAATCTCTTTCATCACCATAGGTGTGTTTCCATACACCTTCAAGAACTTCATGTGTTTTCCAATATTTTTCATTGTTGAAAAGTACACGAGCCATTTTTATTGATTCATCTTTATCAAGTTCCTTCTCGGCAATTCTGTCGAGTTCCATTAATGGACCCATATTGGCGAGTTTTGACCTTATGACATCTAATGTCGATTCGGAAGATACACTGATATCAAGCTCAAGAAAATTGCTTGCCACCCTTACATCTCTAATTATGATATTTAAGTCACGTAAAACATTTCTAGATGTAGTTAGGATATGGGTTGCGTCTTGAGGTGAGTATTTCTCGTTTTTGAGATAAATCATATACCTTAGCAATTCCTTTACCAAATCTCTTCTATATGGTCATGTGGCACATACCAAAATAAGTTATTGCATCATTCGCAACGCATTCTAGATTAGTTTAAACAATCTGTAGAAAATTTACATGATTGCGGTGAATTTGAAATTACTTGTCTTTTGTTTTGATAAGTAATTTCCTAATTTTTGAGGAGTGTAAACAGGTAGGGAGTCTCTTTTTTTTCATCAAGTGTCCAAGAACTCGGTAGACTTAAACTTGCCAATACTTTCAATTCAGAGTCAGCTATGAATTTACCCCATCCGTACATGGATTTATCTCTGGAATATTTCCTATACGTGTGACTTCCCATTAGAGTAATACCTACGTTATGCAATTTGCCCCTATACATTTTAAGTTGATTTAGCACTACATATGCAATCATTTCTCCTAATTCAGGTAGAGCCGAAATAAAGATCATGGTATTTTCCAGATTGAATTGTGAGTAATCTATTGAATTCGAATCACCGTGAATCACATGGTATTTTACGTTACTACAAGTAGAAATTTCATTTTGTAGCTCGCAAAGATCTTTATCAATCTCTACTCCCGCTGAATCAAGACCGAGTATGCTGCCACAATATAACAATCTTCCATCACCTGACCCCATATCTAAAATGTTTTGGAATCCAAGATTTTTTACTGCAAGACACATAACAAGAGCAGATAATCCCCATGTCGGAAGAAATGGTTGATAATTAGTGTCATATTTTTTGGAACTTAGCCAAAATTGATTAACATCTCCTTCATAAGACGTACAAGGAATATCAGATAGTGTGACAGCCTGTTCCTTGTAATAAATACTGTTATGTTTGAAAAATGTGTGTAGTTTTTCTAAATGCGATTTGTCTATCATATTTTGTTTGTTAGGAACAGGAACAAACTCTCTGATTGGATTGTATGAATGAAATTCCTCAAGATATTCATTTTTAAGGTTTACTAAAATCTTCACCAAGCAGTTAAGATCCAACTATTCTCACAATGTTATGTTTTAATAGAAATTAGATGTACCATATTAGTATAATTGATATAATTACAGTACTGATACAAATACAGATACTTCATAATCATACCAACTCTTCATTTTCCAATGGGTTATAAATTGAATTAAAATGATTCACTTATTGTTACTAGATTAATGAACATATTTTGATGTGTCTAAGGAAATAAGGTGGTGTTGTATGCAAGTTAGTCAAATGGTCATTTCATTAATTTCATAAGTATGCTTGGAACTTCGGCGGGTCTTTTTGCTACTGGGATATTAACTCTGGAAAAACTGGAAATTTTTGATTCTGCTGAACCATAATTTCCATAGACAATCGCACCTGCATGGCCCATTCTTTTTTCCTTTGGTGCCGATCGACCGGCGACGTAAGCTACAACAGGTTTAGTGAAACCGGTTTTTTCTATGTACTGCACGAGGGATTCTTCAGCATCGCCTCCAATCTCACCTACTACTACCGCTGATTCAATGTCGTCTCTATCACTTATTAGATCAAATCCTTCAATCAGATTTGTCCCGTTTATTGGATCTCCGCCTATTCCCAGGGCTATCTTTTGACCTATCCCTGCCTTTGACAAATAAAATGAAACTTCATACATGAGAGTTCCACTTCGAGAAAAGACTGCGGTATTTCCCTTTTTGAAAGGTTGAGAAGGCATTATTCCGATTTTATTCACGGAAGGGACAATTACCCCAGGTGTATTTGGACCAATTATTCTTGCACCATTGGTCTGTGCATACTCCAAGGATTCCATTGCGTCACGTACCGGAACATGTTCAGGAATTGCTACAAGTAATTTAATCCCATTATTCACAGCGTCTTTCACTGCAGAAAGAAAAAATTGAGCAGGAACAAATATTCCGGATATTTTTGCATTAAAGGTCTTGCTAGCATCTTTTACAGAATCGAAAACAGGTATGCCTTCAAAAGATTGACCGCCTTTATTGGGAGTTACACCTGCTACAATGTTTGTGCCATATTCTCTCATCAATCTGGTGTGAACGGAGCCGAAATTTCCTGTTATTCCCTGAATTATCACGGGCTTATTACCATAATCAGGATCTTCTGGTTTACCTACTAGAATATCAAAAATGTCAAATTTATTGTTCATTCTATTTGCTCATCCTCATAAATTGCATTAACGATGAAATCGCTTCTTCTACTGTATCATATAATTTTGCATTACTGTTAGAAAGCATTTTTTTAGATTTTTCCGATTCTGCACCTGAAATTCTGGCATATATAGGGACAATTATCATACCGTCCTCATATGCGTTAAGTATAGCCTGGGCCACCAAGTCGGTCCTAACAATGCCACCGAACAAATTTACCAAGATTGCCTTTACTTTAGATAATTTGCTTATCACTTCTAAGGCCTTGTAAATTGTTTCTGTAGTAGCACGCCCACCAAAATCTAAAAATGCACCGGGTTTTCCACCTGCATCATTAACGATATCCAATGTTGACATGACAAGACCTGCTCCATTACCTATTATTGCTATATCTCCATCTAATTCGACGAAAGAAAAACCACTCTTTTCCGCCTGCTCTTGCAACTCAGAAATTTGTAAATACTTTCTTAGCTCAGGATGTCTGAATATTGAATTATCATCTATGATAACCTTCGAATCCAATGCCAGACAAGTACCGTCTTTTAGTATAGCTAGAGGATTTATTTCAGCCAACTCTGCTTCTTTTTCTCTTACGAGTTTGGCAAGCTTTATGACTATATTGGAGAATGACTCGATAGTTACACCACTTAAACCTAGTTTTTTTGCAATGGTTTCTGCACTTGATTGCGTTAATCCGGAAATAGAAATGTCCTGGATTACCTTATTCTCCACCGCTTCAATGTCCATACCTCCCTCAGAAGAGGAGATCAATGAGAATGTCCTTTTTCCTCGATTTAGGAACAATGAGAGATAAAGTTCCTTATCTATATTCACAGCCTCTTCAATCAGGATTACCTTTGGGAGTTCTCCCTTTACTTCTTTATTTAATAACTCCGTAAACTTTGGTACTAGCTCTTCTTTATTTGCGCATTTCAAAATTGCACCAGCCTTTCCTCTTCCACCAGTTGTTAATTGCGATTTAAGTACAACGGGATATTCAACTTTGTCTATAATTTGATTCAATTCAGATTGGTTCCTTGCTAGATATGATTTTGGAACTGCAATATCATACTCTGTAAATAATTCTTTACCCTGGTATTCTAATAACTTCATTCAGCAAGAATCTGAAGCCTATGTGGTGACTTATAATCCTATTTAAGTGACGGAATTTGAAAATTTATATATCTACAACTAAATCCGTATTCTATGGCTGAAAAAATGACCGCGGTATGGCTTATAATATTGACGATAATTGCATGTGCCGCAATACCCGCTGTCATGATATGGTTGACAACAACTCCCACAGCATCTAAACCCCATCTTCTATTGGGAATCACTGAAGTTCTACCTTCAGGAATTAGTCTCTTATACTAGAGACCATTTACATGATTATAATCCTTCCAATATCCTGATTCTTTATTGATAATCAGTAATACATATCGAGTATCAGTCTTGCGAATTTAAAAAATACGAACGAGTAATAGATAAAGGTGAGGAATGAAAACATAGTAAGCATGACAATTGCCTTAAAGGTGCATCCATCTTTTTTCAAGGAATTTGCAACAAAGACATGGGTTTCTCCTGCGGACGTTATTAAGGAGTTGATCGAAAACGCTTTTGATGAGGATGCTACTCGAGTTCTCATAACAATTCTCAATGATAATTCTATTTCAATAGAGGATAATGCTGGAATGAATGAAAGCGAAATTCAAAAGTTTTTGTTGCTAGGATCACCGCATAAGAAACTTGAATCTATATCGCCGAAGTTTAAAAGAATTAGAACTGGTAGATATGGAACTGGTAGACTTTCATTTCTCACATCATTTGAAAAAATGAAAATCAGAACTCGAAAAGGTAACTATCATAAATCATTTTTGATAGATACAAGTTCTCTTGATGCATTATTTACCGGTAAATCTACTTTGCGCGAGATAAGTGAAATACGCTTATCTAGAGATGGAACTGAGATAATGGTAAGCGACGCAAAATCACTCGTGGATGAATTAAGGTTGATAAAGGAAATTAAAAAACTAGCAGTACTTAGGCATCCACTTTTTGAGGTATACATTAAAAAGTCAGGGAAATTCAAAGAATGGAACTTTACAAATTCTGAGCTGATAAGGGTACCTGATATCCAGGGTCATAAGATACCGTTAAATCTTGACAAAGGAAACATTGTTGGTGAAATTACAGTAGCTCGTAGACCTTTAACAGAAGATGAGCGAGGAATTGCCGTAATGGTTGGTGGTCATATTGTAATGAGAACATTGTTTGGTTACGATACCAAGATACCCAGGGTAACAGGATTCATAAGATGTGATTCACTAACGTCCAGATTTGCGGATAAATCTGCTATAATAGAAGATAAAGAATTTGAAAAGTTTTCAAGCGTGATGAAAAAATTCATAATTGATACGGTCATACCCAGTTTAACTCTTTATGAAGACGTTCTTGTAACTAGAGAAGAATCAAAAATTTATAAGCAAATTGACAAGGTCTTGGGTCAGGCGGTAATTGAGACTCTCGAACCATTTGAGGAGATAGAAGGATACGAGATAGTGGAAACCAAAAAAATAGTATCAAGACCCACCAAAAAAACATCAGCGATACCAGCGGAGGATAATTTGTTTGATAAATCGGTTGAAGAGGAGTATAAGGACTTCACAAACAAAGAAATCAAAAGATCTAGGGACATGCTGGGTGAAAAAGGAGGAATTCAGCAGACTGCAGGAATTGAGGACAACCCATTGCCCAATTATCTTTACAGTAATCAAAACATGGGTAGTAATAATTACGAAAACGTAACAGTAACAACTCAGATAAAAAAACCGCTGATAAAGAAAACATTTGCATTGAAAAAAATTGGATACAAGATTATCCCTTATGAAGATGAAACTGATTCAAGATATAGCTTCATAAACGAAAATGTCGTATTCGTAAATAAGGCAAATCCAACATACAGGGCGGAATCATCCCGAGGGGATGAATTCCTTTTAAGACATATCATGAATATAGTGGCACAGGCTGTAGCTGAGTCAAGGCATCCTGAAGGGAAGGAGGCACTAGAGCTACAAAACAGGCTAGTTTCTGAGGCAATAAGGATTCATGATACATTCCTATCTAAAACGCCTTGATTGCCCGCTGAGTCTATAGGTGAATCGACGAAACGACTAAATCTAACTACATTCACTACTAACCAATCATATGGCCTTTCAATTTATGCCAGGCGCTACTGCTATAGGATTAACTTACCAGGATGGTATTGTCCTTGCAGCTGAGAAGCGCATATCTTATGGAAATTTTGTAGTAAACAAGAATACCAAGAAAATATTCTCTATAACGGATCAGGTTGCCAGTGCGTGTGCTGGGATGGTCGCCGATATGCAAGTTCTGACAAGACAAGTAGGTGCACTCGCGAAAATTAGAAAATTAGAAACAAGGAGAGAAATGGCTACCAATTCTGTAGCAAAATTAATGTCAGTCATTATGTTCGAAAGACGATATTTTCCTTTACTCACCCAGGTAATTGTTGGAGGCGTACACAATGTGCCTGAAATCTATACACTAGATCCATTAGGTTCACTTCTTCCTGATAATTACGCAGCCGTAGGTACGGGTGCAGAATTAGCATTAGGATTAATTGATTCTGAGTACAAGAAAAACATGTCAGAAGACGCATCAAAGAAACTTGCTATCAAGTCAATAAAGTCGTCAATACAAAGAGATTCAGCCAGTGGAGACGGTATCGATATCTTGACGATAACCAAGAAAGGGATTGCAGAAGAATCTCTCAATTTATGATTTGAAAATCAATTCAGAATTATTAATTTCAAAATTATCAAACCCGGATAGTTTTTTTCATTTCCCAGTATATATCGCCAATATGATGTATATTGTTCAAGATAACCCCCTTCTCCATATTTCTTGCGCTTACATCATCAACTAATGACATACATACAGCGAGTTCCTTTTTGTGAGTCTGGTCTTTTACTAGCACAATTTCGGATTCTTTAAAGGGCGTAAAGTCGGTTATGCCAGGCCTCATAATATTGGCTCCATTGCATACAAATTTCACTGCGTTCATATCAACTTGAACTGATGAAAAATAATTCAATAACTCGTGTTGACTTAGATGGGGAATGATAATGTCCGGTGCTAATTGTATAGCAATGAAATTATTTCCAACCAACAGTCGTTTATTTTCATCGACTACGTAAGCCTGTAGATTCTTAAAGGGTACATTAGAATTTGCTGGCCATGTCCTACCAATACAATTATTGATATCATGTATTTCTCTCTTTGATAAAGAATGTACCTTCAATTATTTTGTTCTTGTTTTTCAGATATTTATCGATATCCATGCGCCATTTCCTGAAAATAAACTAAATAGATGACTCAAATGTAAAAGTTGGAATTTCAGATTTTTTTATGGTGAAAAGAATTTGATATTTTTTTCACTCGATCCACACCATTGATCTTTTCGATTATTTTAAGAGTCTGCTCCGGAACAAGCTGAGTCCACTTAATATTTTTCAACATTCTTCGCCTAATCTCAGTTCCAGAAAAATGTACGCGATTAACGAGTTTTGGTTCTATTACCATGATATTTCTTTGGATAAAAAGGTAACCAGTAAATGCGTTATTTGTAAAAACAGCATCGTATTGGGGAACTAACATGTCAACTGTGTGAGTCCATGTTGAGTGGATATTTGTATCCGGAATAGGAATTATCAGGGTTTTCTTGCAATCAATTATAGAGTCAGCATTTAGTGAATCTTTTATCATAGATAATCTTTCTCCAGCGGTAAATGGGTTGTCTGGTTCGTAGCTTGCCTGAGAACTACCAATTACAATTATGAGTTCATCAACCTTCGTGAATGCAAATCGAATCGCTGCGATATGACCCAAATGAAATGGTTGAAACCGACCTATGAATAACGCTCTTGACAAATTGTTATAAAATATAAGACGAATAATTTAAATTTTGAAAAGTAACTCAATATTTATATTATGTTTGAAAAACAAGAGATTTGTGGTTTTTTTACAAATACATGACTTGTCTGCGAATATTAATGGTAAAGAAATTCTTAATGATCTTTGTTTTGAATTAGAGAGGGGTCAAGTGCACGCTATAATGGGTCCAAACGGTTCTGGCAAAAGCACTCTTGCAAATGTAATCATGGGGCATCCGAAGTATACCGTTACATCTGGAAGTATTTTGGTTGATGGCGAAAACATACTTGACATGAATACAGAAGAAAGAGCGAAGAGAGGTCTTTTCTTGGGATTCCAATATCCTACTGAAATTCCAGGAGTTGGCTATAGTCATTTTTTGAGGAACGCGTACAATATACTAAACAAAAGTCTAAGTGGAAAACAAAAAGATAGAGAAGTATTCTTGACTGTAAAGGAATTCCACGAGTATCTCAAAAAGAACCTAGATAGCGTTGGCCTTCAGTACACATTTTTAAGCAGATATCTGAACGAAGGTTTTTCTGGAGGGGAGAAAAAAAGATCCGAGGTTATGCAAATGCTGGTCCTCAAGCCAATAATAGCCATTCTCGATGAACCTGACTCTGGTTTAGATATTGACGCAATCCAAGCAGTCGCTGAAGCCATAAACATATTGATATCAACTGGGGCAGGTGTGTTAATCATCACTCATTATGCCAGAATTCTAAGATATCTGTCAAAACTCGATAAAGTACACGTCATGTCAAAAGGGCAGATCATCAAATCTGGAGGAAAAGAGCTTTCCGAAGAATTAGAAGTAAAGGGATATGGCTGGATAGGATTAGCTGACGATAGTAACACAACCCAATAGCACTGAATTATACATTAGTCTCGTTCGTTGTCTGAGATTTTATTTTCTGGACGTACGGTCTAGAAAATACTGGGGCCATTATTGTTGTGATCCAGCCAATTGTTACTGTAATAGAGAATAGAGTAGAATCAATAATACCTGAAGAAAATCCAATAGCTGCTATGACCAGTTCCACCATTCCTCTACCATTCATGATAAAGGCAATTGCAAGACTTTCGTCCTTTGTGAATTTAATTAATCTAGAACCGATGTATCCTCCACCTATCTTGGACAGAATGGCAGCGATCCCTAAAATTATGAAAAACGGAAGGCTGTTTACGATTGAATCCACATTGATATCTATTCCAATTATGGCAAAAAATATGGGAGCAAAAAAACCGAAGGTGATAGCCGAAATTATTCCGTAAACCCTCTCGAAATTTTCCTTTCTGATAATTTCCTTGTATACTATCAAGCCTGAAAAAAAGGTACCAATTATAAAATGTAACCCAATAACTTCTTGTGCTATAACAGATACCAAAATGGTAGATATTAGTAATATTCCAAATGCTGCTTCTTTTGTATGTAGTTTATCAAAGAAATATGCGGCACGACGTTGTAGCCAAACGTTTGTCTTTCTAAATAAAATATCAACAAGAAATATACCGCCAATAAACAATGATATCTTTATTACTGAATTAGTTATCTGCTCTGCAATATTCACAGGTGTTCCGCCTACTTCATTCAGCTGTAGAACAATCGACAGAACAACAAGTGAAAAAATATCGTTTATTACAGCCGCTGTAATTACAGTATTGCCCAGTTTGGTTTCCAATATTCCCAATTGCATTAGGACAATTGTAGTCACTGGAACAGCAGTTATTGACAACAACAATGCGACAAACAACGATTGAATCATGGGAAGGCCGAAGAAATAGGCTACTGTAAATCCACTTACAAAAGGTATTGAAAACGCCATTACAGATAAAACTGCTGCATTTAGTCCAGCCTTTCTTATTTCTCTTGGATCCATTTGTAACCCTGCCAATAACATAAGAAAGAATACTCCCAAGTCTGAAAGTACAGTTAGACTGTCATTTGGAGTGATTAATTTCAATACATATGGGCCAATTATTATTCCAGCTGCCAGCTCCCCAACCAGAGGAGGCATTTTGAGCCTTTGGAAGAACTCACCTAGTAGACGTGCAGCTACCAAGATGATAACTACACTTATGAAGAGTTGCTCTGTGGCCATGATTTATCAAAGTTACCCCAACTAGATTTATCCTTATCCTTTTGGAACTGCCACCTTATTCATATTAGATGGTATGCGATACTTTTTCGGTTTTATTGTCATGTTCGAATAAAGATGTCAGCTTAACATATCAATCAATTCTCTTCAACCAGTCGCAGCAAGATATTGTCATAAAGTAATCACTAGATATTAAATTATATTTTTATCCATGTTTCTTTAAGAAGGTAACTACATTTTTAGAAAGTACAATCCAAATCACCATTCGGAATATGCCCTTTCTAATATTTGTAAGAAATAATAATTACTACTTTTGGTATCTACACAAATATATCGATCGGCAAGTATTTCTTGATCAGTATTGGTCGCCAGTAAAATACTTGCTAAAAAATATTGGCCATTTTATGGCTCGCGCCATAATGCCTTTACTTTAGCTAAAAACACAAAACCTATCAAGTATAATACTTGAACCAACAACCCAAGCTCAATTGACCACTCTTTTGGAGTAGAAATTCCCATTGTACTTTGAATTATTAGGGACGCATGCGTCGTTGGTACAAAGTATGCGGCGTATTGAAATTGAATGGGCAATCTTTCAATACTGTAAAAAACTGGCGGTATTATAGAAAGGATCACGTTAACAAACGAAATTATTTGTGATACATTACGCATGTGTAGCATATGTGTGGAGAGAAAAAATCCCATTGATGACATCGATCCCCATACGAGAAATATAGTTACTAGAAGTAGAGGAATGTAAATGTAAGAGGATAAGAAGAAAGTAGCTAATGTTATCAATACCAATAATGCAGGTAATCCAAAAAGTATCTGAGAAATCGCCAAGCCAATCATGTAAGTAATTGGAGACACTGGTGATGCAACAAAGACATCCTGAATTTTGTACTCGTTCTTGTAAAAAGAGATGTCTTGGCCCAACGATAAGCCATATCCGACTAACGCCATTACCAGACTACCAGTTATAGAGAGTGGTAAATACCTGCCTTCACTAATAATAAATAAAATAAACAATAGAGAGAACGGACTTATGGCAGAAAAAATCAATGATAATGGATTCCTTTTTAACCAAAGAATACCCGTCAAGTAGGCAATGAGAAAGGTTTGCATTACTGCATTCTTGATTTTTGTGATAATCATGCCAAGCAAATCATGTATTCCAGATATATAGGATTATGTGCAGCTGAATATCAAATGCCAAAGGAAAGAAAATCGTCAAGCGTGAAGGGATCAGGTAGAAGTACGGCGTTATCCACAAGAACTAAAAAACAAATTGATTCTTTACCTAAGCATGCGCAGCATATTTTTACCAAGGCACATGCCAATGCCGTAGAACAATACAAAAATCCGGCCAAAAGATGAGGAGGTAAACGTCAGAGTGCTGAAGAAGTCGCCCACAAGACAGCATGGGCAGCTTTTAAAAATAAATACAGTAAAAAAGGCGACAAATGGGTAAGAAAAGAATGAAAAGTTTGATGAGTTGATTATTAGATTGTGTTCGTATAATAATAGACTGCATTTCTAATCAAATTTATTAGTGTTTTTGATTATAAATTATATTGAAATGTTCAGAATGTGGTTGTAGTCATGATGACTGCAGAGCAAGTGTATCCCCCCTTGAATGTACTGGGTGTTTATTGGATGAATGTTGTTGCTGGTTGACAGCCAATTATAACAATCAAATATTTCTTGAATTGGAAAAAAATCATTGAAAAAGTAAATAATTCAACTGAAAAGTAGATATTGAAAAACAGGAAATTATCAAGGAAATCATAGTTTGGTTAGTTTTACATGTTGGCATGAAATTGCTCAAAACTGTGTGAATAGATTTCAATTATATTTCCAAAAGGATCTGAGCAAAATACGAGTTTATGGTGTTTTTTCGGATTCAATTCGCAAATATCACTTAGTTGTCTTCCTCCAGTTTCAACAATCCTTTTAGTCAATTGCTCAATATTTCTTTCAGTGATGGCGAAATGGATAATCCCGCCAGCCCAGTATTCAATTTGTTGATTTTTGATTACTTGTTTGGGTTCGATAAACTGAAAAATTTCAAACCCTATATTATTTCCTGATGACATCCATACAATCCTTAATCTCCTAAATTTAGATCCGAAAATATTCCGAAGAACGTTACCTACCTGCATATCACCGGTGTCCAGTTCGGCGGGACCCCTAACTACTGTGAAACCCATTACTTCTTGATACCATTTCATACCTTTCTCTAAATCTGGAACGCTAATGGCTATGTGATTGATTGTTTTTGGAGAATTAATTGGACGCATGGGTAATGACTACTGATAATACTCTGTCTTTTAATTTTATTGAGTTTTAATTTGTATTAGCTAAGTCTTGTCGTGCTGTATAACAAAATCACTGTATTCCTCGTCATGTTCACCATATTCAATTTTTACCTCATCCACTCTGGAATTCTCAGGACCTATTTTGCTCCATTCCACAACGTTGTTTACATCAATTTTATTTCCGCTCAACAAAGCCTCCACCCCCCCATCAGGTAGATTTCGTACCCAACCTACTACAGAGTTTTTCTTTGCAATTTGTTGCATATTAAATCTAAAATAAACTCCTTGAACTTTACCCGTAATCAACAATCGAGCAGAAATAATCTCTTTATTGTCTATGGCTGTGTTCTTAGAGTCTCGGAAACTCATAACATTTTTTGTACAATGCTATTTTATATATATTCAACGAAAAGTTTTGGTTACGGAATTTAGATCTTCTATTAGATTTCTTTAGGACGTACCTTATCCAAACCTTATATACTCAAATGATATGCATAATTCCATTATAAAATGAGGACCAAATTCGGCTTTACCCAAGGACTAAATATTGCCAGACTGGGTCTGGATGAAATACAAATTATGACAGCTTGTCAAATTGCCGACAGAATGGATTTTGATTCAATCTGGTCAATGGATCATTCAAATGTACCTCAATGGAAAAATGCAGTTGTTAATGATGCATGGTTGTTACTTGCGGCAATTGGTGCAGTTACAAGAAATGTGGAATTAGGAACTTGCGTAACTGATGCAATCAGGCGACATCCTTCTACTATTGCTCTTTCATCAATTACATTGGATAGATTAACTAATGGTCGAGCTATTTTGGGTATCGGTGCAGGAGAAGCACAAAATGTAGTCGATTTTGGAATAGAGTTTAAAAAGCCGGTAACAAAATTTAAAGAGCAACTGGAAGTTATTGAGTCCCTTTTTGATTCCGATCCTGACAATAGGGTAAACTATGATGGCGAATACTACAAATTGATTAACGCATGTTTGCAGGCAAAGAGCATTAGAAAACCTAGACCTCCAGTATACATCGCAGCAGGGGCCCCAAAGACCCTAGAACTGTGTGCGACTTATGGAGATGGTTGGATACCAATAGGTTATACTCCTGCATTGTTCCAACACCATGCAAATATTATCAGAGACCATGCAAAAAGAATTGGAAGAGATATAAACGATTTTCAATTTGCAAATGACGTAGACGTCTATTTTACTGATGATGGCGAAGAAGCGTGGAATAAGATGAAGAATGCAGTCAAGGTTAGTTTATACAAACCAGAGCTGCTGAAGGTCCACAATATACAACAGGATTCAGAATTTGATTTCCGTAAGTACTTTACTGAGTATGCAATGAATAAACCAGAATTAATGGAACAGATGAAAAGAGCTGCAATGCAAATCCCAGACGATGTAGCAAGAAGTGCAATAGGCGTTGGCAAACCGGATGACGCGATAGAAATGTTAGAACGATTTATCGAGGCTGGAACAAATCACTTCATAATTAGATTCTGGGGCGATGGATATTTCAAAAACATAGAAATGTTTGGTAAAAAGGTAATTCCCTATTTCAGAGAACAGGAAAAATAATTGTAGATATGTATAGTAAAGATAGATACTGAACGCTCGAATAATTAGAGGACAATAAATTCAAGGATTTGATTTAATAAAAAAAGTATCTAGTTTAACCATAGTTTTATTTCTTTTTCCGCTCTTACGAATAAGTGGATCTGCATCAAATCCCAATAGATTTAGGTTTTCGGCAAAACTTTCAGCAAACCCGTGAAAAGTATAGATCTTTTCGGGGTTGCACTTCTTCACTACGGATATTAGATCATTGTAATCACAATGGTCGCTGAGAGGCAAACAATGATCCAATCCTAGTGCATACTTGTAATACGGCTTTACGGCCCATCCACTAAATCCGATTGATATGGCACCATATTTCTTCTTAATATATTTTAGAAAACCATTTTTACATGATGAGATTGGAGCTATCAATAACCACGGTTGGTGAGAAGAAAGCATGTCGGATCTTTCTGCATCAGAGAAGGTAACATAATTGTCCATACTGACCCCAAACTCTGAATAAAGTTTATTCATCTCATCTATAGAATCATGCACGATTAACGGTTTCCAATGCCTAAATACATTTGTTAGAATTTGTGCCTTCCCTAGAGTGTACCCTAACAAGATAACTGGAATACCTCGGTGATACATTTCTGAAATTATCAAATTAGCCTTGTGTATAGTACTTTCAAAATTTGGAAAAAAGTAATCAGGATGGCCAAAGGTAGATTCTATTATTAGAATTTTTGCTTTGGGCACCACTGCCGCATCCATAAATGCTCTTTTTCTTATTGATATATCCCCAGTGTAATACAATTGATCTTCTATGAGCAGTCCGTTTGATCCGAGAATATGTCCTGAATTTAGTAATTCAAATCCATGTTCTTCAAACGTTTCTCCATATTTGTATCCGCGATGCATTGCAATTTTGTGAGTTATCTTTGATGTGATAATTCTATTACCGTTTTCCTTAACGCATTTATATAGATGATCGGTATGTGCGTGAGAAATAAAAATGAGATCAGAATTTGGCTGCCTATTTGGATCAAGGTATAACTTTTTACCTTTGTTGTCGACTGTTATACCATAGTTATCCACACAAACATCAAGCATCAGTTTCTTTGAATTTTGGTGAGTATATTAATTTTAGTACATGAATTTCCATAAAAAATT
>JAHEZK010000062.1 GCA_023251115.1 Nitrosomicrobium frigidum (SeqCode)
GTCTGATGGCAAACCCATCATTTGACTTGATTAATTCATAACTTGCGCCGCAGTCAGGACATGTCACAATTTCGTTTTCCATGGCGTCACTAGGAATTTTGATTTCTGCATCGCATTCAGTGCATTTTATCATTACTATCTCCTCTACTTTGATAATGCATCGTTAAGTATTTTTCTTTCTAATCTTTCGTCAAGGTATAACTCCAAAATGTCACCCATACGTAATTCTTTCAAACCTTTGGCCATTTTTTCGGCCTCAACTTTTGAGGATTCAAGTCCCAAAAGAGATAGCAAGTATGCTGCACCATTTTTTCCTGCCAGCTCACCAAAGACTATTTTTCTCCTATTTCCCACTAGATGAGGGTCAAGAATTTCATATGCCGATGGATTCTGCAAAATGGCAGCTAGGTGCGTACCTGCCTTGTGTTTATAAGCACTTTCTCCAACTATAGGCTTGGATTCTGGTGTTTCAATGTGTGTATAATCTACGATTGTTCTTGATAGATCTTTTAACATGTGCAATCTAAAATCATTTGGCATTCCATAAATGACGGATAAAGCAACCGCTGTCTCGGCTAGAGATGGAATTCCAGTTCTTTCACCAAATCCATCTATGGTAGTGTGAATTTGATTGGCTCCAGCTTCGCATCCTGCAAGTGCATTAGCGAGTGCAAGGCCTACATCATTATGGCAATGTACGTCTAGTGATGAAACACTTGTATCAATATTATCATGTACCATCTTTACCAGGTTGTACATTCCTTGCGGGCGCATTATTCCTACAGTATCTGGAATGCTTATCCTTTCGATACCTCGAGAATTCATTTCTTTGCACATTTCAATCAGAAATATTGGATCCGTTCTGCTTGCGTCTTCCATTGTAAAACGAGATTTTAGTCCATGTGATTTTATAAAGTCTGCAACTTCAAGAGCTCTAACTTTGGCTTCTTCTCTCGAGATCTTTAACTTTGTTGCAAGATGAATGTCCGAGATTCCCATATATGTTGCGACCCATGTTGCATTACAGTCAATTGCAACTTCTACATCTGATTTTAGCGCTCTCACATGAGCCAAAATGTCTGCCTTCAGACCTTGTCTGATTATTGTCTTGGTCGCTTCAAAATGGTCATGAGATACAACGGGACTTATTTCGATTTGGTTTACACCAAACGAATCTAACAGCCAGGCAATCTGTATTCTTTGTTTAATTGTAAATGAAACTCCAGGATGCTGCTCTCCTTCACGCAGTGTTGAATCAAGTATCCTTATCTCTTTATTCGTCATTGTTTTGTTGTACAGGTTCGCAAAATGATTAGGATCATCTGAAATTAGTGACATTTATGCTTAATAAAACATCATTTCGAATAGAATATAAATCTTTTCGGCTCTGGTGTAAATACTGCTAAGTAAGCGTTCTCAGTATTATCACTGTATCCGTATTTGACACACCCTGTATTCTTCTTATTTCGTCAATACTACTATTGATTTCGTTTATAGAGTCTGCTGAAATAATCACGGCTACATCGTATTGTCCAGTTATTTCATAAATAACCTTAACACCATCGATGTCTTGCAATTTAGAAGCAACTGAATTTGTGTCAGTTGTGGAGCTGACAGAAAGCAAGGTTATTGCACTAGTTTTCTTGCTAGAATTTTCTTCAATCGTAAATCTCGATATTGTCCCATTATCAATTAGATTCTTAATCCTTCGTCTTATTGCAGATTCCGATAATCCCAGCTCCTTTCCAATATCCACGAATGATTTTCTAGAATCCATTCGTAAAATTTCCAAGATTCGCTGGTCAAATTCATTATCTTTGGACATTACGCCTCTTCTCCTCTTCACTTAAAATATTATCCATTATTTCGACAGCTCTGCTCACTTGCTCCTTCTTCATAACTAAAGGTGGAAGCAGCCGTATTACTGTTCTTCCAGAGTATAACATCAAAAGTCCATTTTTTATTCCATCCATCAATATATCTCTGATATCGAACCGAGATTCTAAGGCAAGCATCATTCCCATCCCTCTGACATCTCTAATTATGGGATGCTTTTCCTTCAATTCAATGAGCTTATCTTTGAAATACCTTCCTGTGTCTGAGGCCCTTGAGGGCAGGTCTTTTTTTGTTATTGTGTCAATCGTGGCACTTCCTGCCGAGCATGCAATCGGATTTCCAGCAAAAGTTGAAGAATGTTCTCCTACGTTCATACAGTTGGCAATTTCCTCCTTAACAAATGTTACACCAGCAGGAACTCCAGAAGCTACTCCCTTTGCTACACACATTATATCAGGAACAGCGTTCCAATTTTGGCCGGCCCACATTTTTCCTGTCCGTCCAAGGCCGGTCTGAATTTCGTCAAATATCAATACCAGGTTTTTTTCTGTACATACTTCTCTGACTGCCTTCACATAGTTTTCTGGCGGCATAATTATGCCAGATTCTCCTTGAATTGGTTCGACGATTACAGTACCAATACTTTCATCTATGGCATCCGTAAGAGAAGATATATCTCCAAAAGGAACGAATCTTACTCCATCTAACAAAGGATTGAACGACTTGCGGTATTTTGCGTTATATGTCACAGACAGTGCACCAAACGTTTTTCCGTGATAGCCACCATACATGGAAATAACTCCATTTTTTTGTGAAAATTTTCGTGAGAATTTTAATGCAGCCTCTATAGATTCAGCTCCACTATTGCTAAAGAAAATCTTCCCGAGGTTATCAGGCGCTATAGATTTTAACTTTGACAGAAATTCAAGTCTGCTATCATTGTAGGTAGACATATGGCAGACCATGAGCTTGTTTATTTGCAATGTTATTGCATTAATGACATCTTTATTGCAATGTCCTATGATGGCGACCCCGTATCCGCCCATACAGTCAATGTATTCCTTTCCTGACATGTCCCATATTGTTGCATCTTGGGCCCTATCGATAGTAACAGGAAATCTTTGATATAGATTTATCAAAAATGCGTCTTCATTAATTGTCAATTCGAGATCACCGTACAATCTGTATGATTTATAGCAGATGTAATTGGGTTAGACACCTTACCTGACGATATTATCACTTCTTTAGCGCCTATCAATAGGGCTTCTGTGCTAGCCAATATCTTTTTTTCCATTCCAAATCCTATTTTCGGCAACTGTTCTTTTGCTTCATCTCTTGTAAGTTTTTTCACCAGTTTGTCTTCTAAATGTAAACCATTTACATTAGTTAAAAAAATGACTTTATCTGCCTTTAGATTACCTGCTATGTAAGCTGCGGCCCTGTCACCATCGACATTCAAAAATTCATACTCTTCACTCATTGCTATAGGGGATACTACGGGAACAAAGCCACTTTCAGTAAGAATGTTCAAAAGAGATGTTTCAACAGAATTTATTTTTCCAGTATATCCTCCTTCAATAATCATTTTGCGTCCTTTTTCATTTAGCACTGTCAGCTTAGTTTTTCTTACTGCCTTTAACATGTTATCATCTATTCCCGAAATCCCCACCGCTCGTATGCCTCCCTGGACCAGCATTCTGACTATTATCTTGTTTATCTTTCCAGACATTACCATCGTGTAAATTTCAGCCGTTTCCTTATCGGTGAATCTACTTCTTATACCACTGGGGGAAACAATAAATTTCTGTTCCTTTCCAAGCTTTGTAGCGACGTTGGTTACTTCATTACCTCCACCATGAACCAGCACTAGTTTCTCTTTTTGCGAAATTTGGCGAATATCATCAATTATTGTTGGATGCAATTCATAGAGAACACTTCCACCAAACTTTATGACAATCATACCGGTGTTAATGGTGTATACCTGAGTCCATCAGTTTCACTGAACCCACACATGAGATTCATGTTCTGCACGGCAGAACCTGCAGCTCCCTTCATTAAATTATCAGAGGCTGAAAGCGCAACTATTCGGCTTGTGTTATCATCCATGTCGAAACCTACGTCACAGAAATTGGAACCAACAACGAATTTTGGATCTGGGAATTTATAGAATCCCTTTTTATCTCTTATTAATCGAATGAATGGTTCTTCCTTATACGAATTTCTATAAGCCTTCCATATTTCAATCTCTGACATTGGTGAATTCAGAAATACATGATTTGTTGTTAGTATTCCCCTTACTAGATTTACGGCATGAGGACTCATACTTACTTTAATTCTCTCACCTGATAAGATGCTTAATTCTTGTTCTATTTCACCTGTGTGTCTGTGTTTTGAGGGTTTGTATGGTCTTATTACCCCATACCTCATCGCATGATGGGTTCCCGAGCTGTCCGTCGAACCCGCACCAGAAGAGCCTATCTTACTATCTACAATAATATGACCTGTATCAATCAGCTTATTTTCAATTAATGGCTTTAGCGCCAAGATTGAGGTTACTGCCATGCACCCGGGACATGATACTAATTGTGCGTCTTTGATTTCATTTCTATGAATCTCCGGAATGCCGTAAACAGATTTGGAAAGTAAATCAGGATACGGATGTTCCCAACCATACCATTTTACATAATCGTCTGCATTCCTCAAACGGAAATCTGCTGATAGATCTACTATCTTTATTCCTGTACTGTATAATTCCTTGACTATGTTCAATGCGTTACCATGAGGAACAGATACAAATATCAAATCACATTGTTTTGTTAATTTGTCCAATTCCATCGACGAGAATGTTAGATTTATGAAACCTTTTAGACTAGGATGTATTCTGTGGACGTACTGTCCTGCGTTCTGCCTAGAGGTTAAAACACTTAATTCAACATCCGGATGAACTACTAGCAGACGTAAGAGTTCACCACCAACATATCCCGAAGCGCCGATTACTCCTACTTTCATTAATTTCATTTTTTCCCTTTACCGAAATTTCTACTGTGACAACTTATGAATTTTGTTATCCAACCCGTAGGAATTGACTGTGCCGCTTGCAGTTCTAGAGTATTTTTATTATAACACAATTTTATTTTGTGGATAAATTTACCAAATAATCTATAATTGCTCCTGCAATGTCAGACTTACAGACGGTCGATGCTCCTCTAAATTCTACAGTATTGTTCAGCTCATGCACCAAATAGCCTCTTTGTTTATCTTCCATGAGATCTACTCCCAAGATTCCGCCTCCTACAGCACTTGAAGCTTTTAGGACAATTTCTTGTAATTCTGCTGTTAATGGGGCCTCTTCTGTTCTGCCACCAACAGCTACATTTGTCCTCCATTCATTTTCTGAAGAGTATCTATATACTGAGGCTACTATTTGATCTCCTATCACAATGCATCTAATATCACGTGAAGGACGATCAACTAATTCCTGGAAATAGTAGATTCTAGAAAATGAATTATCGTTATCTTGTCTTGAATCCAACAACATTTCAGCCATTGATTGATCTTTTATTTGGTAAACACCACGTCCCCATGAACCGATAATTGGTTTAACTACCAGCGGAAATCCAAGATTTTTCATACACTCTCTTGCTGACTCCGTACTAAAGGCAAAAGTAGTCTTGGGAGTTGGCACATTATTCTTTTTCAAAACTATAGAGGTGATTAGCTTGTTACCGCAAATTTCACTGACATTGTATGTATTTACTACAGAGAAGCCTATTTGTTCCAGACAGTAAGTTAGATGCAAACCCCTGTTATGACTTATCACTCGCTGTAATATGATATCGCCAAACGAAAGATTCTGTTTACTTGATTCGGTATCAAAGGTTAGTAATTTGCCGTCTACTAATGTTGCTTCTAATCCTTTTTCTTTGACCTTGCTATATATTTTTTTTTCTTCAAATCTTAGTTTGTCATATATTATGCATATTGTATTCAACTATTGTCCCCAGTCTTCCCCGACTGATTCGGCTTGTTTCATCTCCACACTATTCTGAGTCTTTGATACAATCTCAAAGTCGGTGCCGCAGTCTGGACATGTAATGATTTCTCCAACCATCGCGTCCTCCGGTATGGTCAGTTCAGCTCCACAATCCTTACATTCTTTTTTCATTTTTATTTATCTCCTTTCCTCTTTAGATAAGTTCTTTGATAATTTATTAGCAATAACTGTTTCCATCCCCCATAACTCTATAAATCCTTTTGCAAGGTTTTGATCGAATACAGAGTCTGAAGAATATGTCGCCAGTGTCTGTCTGTAAAGTGAATACTTGGATTTTCTTCCCACTACTTTGAAAGATCCATTTTGCAATTTCATTTTAACTTTTCCTGAAACTCTATTTTGAGTTGCATCTATAAACCTATCCAAGTCTTCTCTAAGAGGATCAAACCATAACCCGGAATAAACCATCCAACTCCACTTATCTTCCACCAATTGCTTGAAACTCAATTCGTGTTTAGTCAGAACAAGTTGTTCCAGATCTTTGTGGGCTGCGAGGATAGTCAGAGCTGCAGGGGCCTCGTATATTTCCCTCGTTTTTATTCCTACTACTCTGTCTTCTATGTGGTCTACCACACCAACTCCATGTTTGCCGGCTTTGACATTCAAATATCTAATAATGTCCAACAAACTCATTTTTTTATTATCAACTCCTACTGGAGTGCCTTTCTCAAATTCTATTTCTAAATATTCAGGTGGTATCATCTTATTCTTGACCAAACTAAAAATTTCTTCTGGAGGTTCTGCCCAAGGATCTTCTAATTGACCTGCTTCGATAGCTCTTCCCCATATATTT
>JAHEZK010000063.1 GCA_023251115.1 Nitrosomicrobium frigidum (SeqCode)
CCAATACTCCTTTTCAAAATCAAAATCTAACTTTTTAGTTTTGTTACCATTCAATATCTTTGACCTAGTTATTAGTGAAATTAACTTGTTTTTTTATTACTGTATTTACTTATCAGAATCTATATCTCTGTAAATCTTTACTCGATACATCCAGCATAAATTCGTTACCAATTCTACGCTCAATATGAGATTTTGGGATATTGTATTTTACACCTGAAGGCGAAGCAACCAGTATAAAGCTATCAGATATAGCTTCTATTGAACCTACTAATGTTTTTTTTGCTCTGACCTTCTTTTCAAGCATATTATCTAGATTCAAGTTTTTCTGTAACATTGTACCAATATCTTCTGTAAAGGTGAATATATATTCTGATTAACAATGTTATCTTATCCCTACCCGAATTTCTATATAGCACGATTCTGAGAAGTATTTGAAGGAGTTATAACCCCTTGAATTTCCCCGTTCTCATGAGCTACGGTGCGAACTACAACATACACTGAATTATTTTTCATTAGAGTAGCCAGATCAGTAACATTCTTGTCACTCAATGGACCACTAAGATCACTTTCTGTAATTATTCCTTTGGAAAGTTGGCCATTCACTTGACCTGTTGGAATTTCAGATCTACCATTTACCTCCACATAAGGATTAAATACTTGCGCAAGGTCGGTTCCGTTCTGAAGACTAATGTGAGCACCTACCACTCCTTTGAGGTTTTTAACGTCTATATTGTAAGCCATATTCCCATTTGAGTCTAAATTAAATTTGGCAGTTCCTGTAGCGACGGTATTGATCGAAGGAGATAAAGTGCGACCTGACAAGTTGGCATTAAAACTCATTTGTTGCGCAAATGCAGGCATTGATATCAACGATACGACCAAGATGCCTAGCGATAATAATGGAGTGTATCTTTTAATAGGAAACTTCGCCAATCCTCTTATTTTTACAATCATTGTAAGTAAATATTATGCCTGAAATCTATAAGTCTCTTGCTTACAATTGTTAAGTTATCTTAATTAACCATTAATTGGTAACTAGTGTGTGAACAAATAAAGTGGTAGGCACAGGTTCCTATTGCAGGTACTGGTTATCGTTTGATACGATCAGACATAAACATTGCATTTGATAATTACGGATCTGAACCCAAGAATTGGGTACGACAAGCCCTGCTAATCTTCAATATCTGTGCCATATTACGATGGAAACTACCTGGAACTTACCAATCTAAACTGAAAGATGCAGCTATCACTAGGTTTTGACGGATGCTCATCTAGTTGGTAAGGTCTGAGTAGTATTAGCATACTGGCCTTCATGTGGTAACATTGGTAAATTGATGTGATTATTCTGAAACTACGATCTCTTTAGCTTCTGCCTTGAATCCAATTTTTGCATGTGTGCCATCGCAATAAGGTTTTGTATTAGTTGCACCACATCTGCACATAGCTGCAAACACGGTTCCGTCTAGTTCTATTAAATTAGGACCATTTGCAGCACATTTGATTACAACTCTTGCCATAACTCAAGTAAAGCATCTAGTTATATAAATAAAATGCTTTGCAGTTCTTTTGCTATTCTGAGGCTTTAATGGTGTCGGTTCAAAAACTGAAAATGGCCATTGTCAGTTCAATGTTCATTGAGGGCAGAATAACACTTTGGACATTCAATACAGATGTAATCTTTTTAGTAAATATACTCCATAAGTTGGACCATCAGGCAATTCGGTGATAGCTTTTGGGATATTACCAAATATGTCTACGACGCCACCTGCCTCAAAGTAAGACTCAGGATTTTCATTAATTGGCAGTAACTATCAATAAGAATAAGATAAAAATATCAAGCTATATGACAAGAAAGTGACAATCAACTTTTTTTCCCTGACACAACTGAAGTGTTCATGATGTTAGGCTATCATCTAATGTCGATTGTCTTGAATCTTGAAAGATAAAATTTCGAGCATGGTTAAGGATATCTTTTTCCTTGACAGATAAAATTGTGCCGGACATTTCTTTGAACTCAATTGCATTCACTACAGCTCGAGCACCATAATGGTTGTTAAAATAACCTCTCACAACTGCTGTTTCAGAGGTAATCATTTTGACCTTATCAACCCAGGGTTTTAATTCTTCCTTTGAGTAAAGATAATTGTATCTAGGTTTTACTCGTTTACCATGCCATCTAATAAAAGAATGATTTGCTGTTATAATGGACTCTGACAAAAATTGTAAGTTATCTTGTTTAGGAGAATCTGTCATGACTGCTGCTATATTGTAATGTTTCAACAGCTCCCATGGACCTTCAGTATTCCAAGAAGGATTTCTAAATTCAAGGGCATAATCGTATCCGCTAGGAAGTCTATCAAGAAATTGTTCAGTATTTCTGAATTCCTTAACTGTAAAACTCGGGGGCAATTGGATAAGCAATGCTCCAAGTTTGTCACAAGTTTTTAGAGGTGATATCGTTGCGAGAAACGCCTCGAGATCTGTTACTGCTCCGCTCTTCACATCTAAACGTTTATCATGTGTTACTATTTCAGGAACTTTAATTGAAAATTGAAAATTATCCGGAGTTACTTTAGTCATTGTTCTAAAGGTGTCCTCAGTCATATATTTGTAGAATTTTTCATAAAAAGTTGCATCCAATTCTACTGTATCGAAAAATTGAGAATAGTACTCTAGCTTTTTAGTTTGGGTACCGGGATAAAATACCTTGAGCCATCCTCCCTTTTCAAATGAATCAGAATAACTCCAGCCCGAACAACCTATGCGTAATTTCAATACAAATTAATATGAAACGAATGGAAATATAGTTTGTCCACTTTTTTCTAAAGATACCAAGTATTAATCATCTGCTTTTGCAAGTTAAACTTATTTATTTTTGACTAGCCGTCTTTTACTTTATGGGTTTGGATTAATGTGTTACACCCAAATAGGGTATAATTTTTGTGGAGGATTTTACCTTCTACGTAAAGTTTATTCTTTAATTATGATCTGAGTATTGAGTTTCGTTGTGGCATACAACTAATTTGAAATTAATTGTAACCTTCATTTAATCCGCAATCAAGGATTTCATAGCCAACCAAACCATCCTGTCCGTTACCATTTTTATGTGCAGTATCGAGACATTTCTGCTGATCCTCTGAGGTCAATTTGTACGCGGGCGAATCCTGGAATTTATTCCAGTTAACTTCATCGTGATTTGTGCAATCCTCGTGGTCTATGCACTTTGAAAGTTCGCATAGAGAACCATGATAGGCCAGTAAATCAAATTCTTTAGAAGATGGATCGTTGACATCATGATTTTTTGGATCCCATTTCATTTCAGCATAGGCATCCTCACATTTGACCTGTTTCGCAAAGGAGTACTGAGCTGATAAAAATGCTGTTACAGCAATTGTTACGAGAAACAAAACTGAAAAGAGTCGAAGCACAAGAATTCTAGAAAACTACACCTATTAAATCTTATCTTATCAGTAAGTCACTTGTACTAGGCAACGCGAATAATATCCGTAAGTTTCAAAGTGCCAACGAGCCGGATAAATAAAAAATTTATTTCTTTTGGATCATTGAATCGTCACTTTGTTTTTCTGTATTGTCCAAAATAGTTAAAATTCCATTGGATTAGAGATTGTCTTAATCTGAGGAAACTACCTAATACATTGAAAAGTATTAGAATTTACAAAACAATTAGTTACCAAATTTAGAAAATCGAATATGAAACCAGTTCAAAAAAAAGATGCAGACGCATGATGTAAAATTATAGACTAATAATTAATTAACGCTTCCGAAAAGATTTTCGCGATAATCAAAATTGACTATCGAACTTTGGTACAATCAGTCCACTAATTACTATTAGACACGGAGGCTATTCCCCCCTTAAGGGATATGTCTTTGGGTGATTTTACGTATAAATAATCACCTTTTTCTTGATATCCTAGATCCCTCGTAGATATTACGTGAAAATTATTATCATAAAGGTATCTCATTTCTCTCTCAAAAAGATCTACATCTGTATTGTAATTAGGAGCGTAGTTATCACCTGCTCTATGGTAGATTACTATGGGTATTGCTTTTATCGCTTCACCTTTATTATACTCTGTTTGAGTATTCACAACTTGTATGAATCGCTTCAGCAAGTCGTCATCTGTATATGAGTTTGCTATTCTTGACATGTCATGACTCCATCCTCTAATTGAATATCTGTTGGCAAAAGTAAGATCCTCATTTTTAGTATAAGTCCTACAGTCATTTTGATCAGACTGATTCTTCCACCCATCACAATGCAAATATGTTAATGGGCTGCCTGCAGTCCTTGCTAACTCGTAGTATTTTGAAACAGAATTAATTATTTCTTTATTATTCGAACCTTCATTGAACGGAAAAGCGAAACTTGTTACTTTGATCCCATGATCTTCTAGACATTTTTTAGATTGACCTACTTCAAATTTGACTTCTTTTTTTGATAGTTTGGATAGATGAGCGTGATTCATGCTGTGAGAACCAATATCATTGCCTTCATCATACAATTCCTTTATTTCCTTCCAATCCATGAAACCTGGCTTATTTTCCACATAGTTGCAGACTATATAGAAAGTTGCCTTGAATCCATACTTGTCAAGAATGGGTTTTGCGTGGACAAATTGGGATTCCCTACCATCATCGAAATTTAATACTACTAACTTTTCACTTGTCATATTCCCAGACGCTGATTCTGCATTTAATCCGAAGTTAATACAATACAGTTGAATCCCAAGGAAAAACATAAAGCTAAATATTATAGACAAAACATAGGCTTTTGGTCGAATAAATTTAACCTCACACTTGTCTCTCAAGAATCAAGCATTTAAAAGTCTAGATGGATAATATATAGATATATCCGATTTCCAGTACCTCAAATTTTATTTTCCAATACCTCTTAAGGTAATGATTTAGAAGCTTCGCTTTAAAACGATTTTATCCTATGGAGTGAAATTATGGCAAGGCAACCATGTAGTACCATAGACGCATAAATATACGATGCTTCTCGTTACTGAAATTTTATACCATCGCATGATCCTAGAACGGAGTCTTCAATTTCCTGAACAAGTGAAGACTCAAATGATAGTAACGATTGAATTTTAGACATTGTATTCCGTAAATGAATGGGATCATTATCATATTTCAGTTTTTATCTGTTCCTCTAGTCAATTTAGGTGAATTGTTTTAAGAATCACTTCATGCTAGCGAGTATAACAAAATTTAGCTCCGCGGTAAACCAGTCATAGACACAACGTTTAGAACATATTTTACCTGAGGTCACTTACGAGATTAGGTACATGGGGGTACTCATCAGTGCGACCAATAGTTTACATTGATTAGAGATATTAGATAATTCAAGAGCTCAACATTAAATTAAGATGCTGTAAACTCAATAGATAATTACAAGAAAATAGAGCATAGGAACGATTCTTACGTAAGAATCTTACTAAAAATTGGAACCCCTTTGTTTCCACTCTACGATTGGATCTCTCATGTGGATATATGGAAACATAATGATGTATTGGATTAGTCTATATGCGAGAAGTGGTACATTAATTTGATTTAAGTAGTATGGAAATCTCTCTTGCAGTGAATAGCAAATATTCCGTTCGTAAATTTCTCTAACCATTTGGTTACCCCGGCGTAAATGTAGGGTTCAAGTCTGAAGGCAATGGGATTCGCTGTAGAACTGAATCTCTACTTAAGACACAGATTGAGAGACAATTGAGACATAAATTGAGACATAAATTGAGACAATAATTAATGTTGGTTCACTTGTTAGTTTTTAAAGGGATATCCGACTTTCAATTCAGGACTATCTGGCGATGGCTAATAAAATGAGACATGTATGGCAGAGTTTGGCTTAAATATTGCAGCTATTACATACTAACGATGGCTAGCATTGCAACTATTGTTATCGTCTCAACGCTTATTCTCTTAACAATCATGCAATTGAATATTATATTGGTTCATGCTGATTCCTCGGATCTTTCGTACTGTGCAAATGGTGAAGGCAAGGACGGAATTAAGGTCAAAATTTGTAGTGTAGATAAGGAAAAATGTGAAAAGAATGCTAAAGAAAATGACATTTCTGCATCTTGTAACAAGATGCATTAAACTAAAACTAACGAATTCAACAATGCAATACCCAGATTAGCGTAGCTAATATTGTCTTCTTTGTGAAATTTAATTTACCTTTTCGTAGAATTAATAGGATCACTGTTTGTGTTGCATTCGTCTATTTCGCAGGTATTTTCGACACGATATCCATCGAGGTTTGAAACCATTTCACATTTTCCATTAATGCATACCTGCATCGTTGACTCTCCGTAAGTATGAACCTGATTAATAGAGATTATTAACGTCACCGTCATGAACGTGACAATAGAGCAGTAAAGACTTAGGACGTTTCTCACATTTCTTTAACTTATTCTAAATATATTTAAGATTCGACAAAATCAATAGTAACAACAGCAATGAATTGTTTTTCACATAATTGTTTAATTGGTGGTTAAATTGATCAAATATGAAAAACTCAGGATTGCAAAAAGAGGATAATTCATGGTAAAACAGAAAAAAATTCTAGGAATAATAGGAGCGGTTCTTGCGATAGGAGGAGGTA
>JAHEZK010000001.1 GCA_023251115.1 Nitrosomicrobium frigidum (SeqCode)
CTTTACCAGAGGGATGGAGGGAGTATTTCCTCCAACAGATAGAACGATTAGGAAAGTAAATCATAGTGGAAACCAGAAGCCACTTTAAGCAGGTTTGTTCCACATAGCTAAACCATAATTAAAAAAAGTATGGTACAGCTACATACCGTGTGCTTGTTTGCCATGCTGCATAAGCTCTTGCTCGCTATTGAATGAAGTTCCGCAAGCTTTGCAGTTGTAAGATTGCTTACCATGAGCTTGCCCCGCATGTTTCATCAATTCATCTTGTGATGGAAAGCTGCCCCCACATGCATTACATTTGTAAGACATTAGATCTGAAATCATTTTGAGGTTAAAAAAGATTATGTTAGCAAATAAATTTCATGATATAATAACTTGGATTCCATTTAGAACTATGATCTATTAGCTTTGCGCACAAATTAATTTGAACCGTTCAAGTTTCGATATTAAGTTTTACTCTTTACATGGTAGTGATAACATTTGAGACATACAACAATCTGTTTTCCATCAACGATGACCATCACAAACTTTATGCCATGACCTAGAGTCGCTCCTGGAAGAGATTTTTTCAGACGATCTGTCAATATCAGACCCCTACCGGCCTTGCAACCGCAATTGCATTCACACTTATCCATCTTCAGGTATATTGCTAGAGTCTTTTATTAAAGCGTTAATTTTCCAAAGTGCAAAAGATATGTAGGCATTATTCGAAGCAGGTTGCACCAGATTTTTACAAACGTCTTCCATTATCCTTAATTATAGGGTGAATACTTTTTTGTGCATGGAAAAATATGATTTAATCGTTATAGGTGCAGGTTCAGGGCTAACAGTAGCATCGCAAGCATCCTCGATGGACATGAAAATTGCTTTGGTGGAAAAGGGTCCAATGGGTGGAACCTGTCTTAACAGAGGTTGCATTCCATCGAAAGCGTTGCTGCACTCCGCTGACATAATGGCTACCATAGATGAAGCGAAGAGGTTCGGAATACACGTAAAGGAAGTCTCAATCAACTTCGAGGAGGTCATGAATTGGATGAGGCATGTTATTAGAGGAGACGCAGAAGAAATCGAGGAAGCGATCAACAGCGATCATAACACTACTCTTTACAAAGATGAAGCAAGATTTGTAAGCGATATGACACTCCAAGTTGGCGGTCGGGAGATAACTGGCGATAAGATAGTCATCGCTGCTGGAACTAGAGAGTTCGCACCACCAATCAAGGGGCTGGAGAAGGCTGGATATCTTACCAGTACTACTCTCTTGGAAAATAACAGACAACCAAAAAAATTAGTAATAATCGGTGGGGGCTACATAGGCTGCGAATATGCACATTTCTTCTCAAGGCTGGGTACCGAGGTAACTATAATTCAAAGAAATAAGTTGTTGGTGCCAGAGGAGGACATCGATATTGCACAAGCCTTCACTGACTATATGAAGCAGAAGGTTAACGTACTGACCAATACGGAGGCAAGGGAAGTGGAAAGAAAGGAGAACCAGAAGATAGTACTTTTTTATGATACAGCTAAAAAAGAGGAAGGCAGTATCACATGCGATGAAATTCTTGTAGCAGCAGGAAGGATTCCTAACACAGACATTCTTAATGTTGATAAGACTGGTGTAAAGACAAATCAGAAAGGATTCATCATAGTGGACGATTACCTAAAAACCTCGCATGAAAATATCTGGGCCTTTGGTGATATAATTGGGAAGTACCAGTTCAAGCATGTTGCAAACTACGAAGCTGAGTACGCTGTGTACAATGCGCTGATGGGTAGGAACTACAAGGTGGACTATAGCGTCATACCACATGCTATCTTCACTTATCCACAGATAGCAGGCGTTGGAATTACAGAGCAAGAGGCAAGGGTAAAAGGCATGAAGATAAAGATCGGCAAGGACGAATACAAAAGTGTAGGGAAGGCCATGGCGATAGGTGAGGAATTTGGATTTGGAAAGTCCATAATTGATGCCGAAACGAACAGGATCCTTGGCGTACATATGATTGGCAAGGATGCTGCAGAACTTATTCACGAGGCAATAGTGGCAATGAACTCTGAAAATGGTATGACTAGTACGATCTTGACTTCCATACACATACATCCCACGCTAGCTGAAATCATGCCTGGAGTCGTTGGCAATATCGTAGTCAAGTAAGGATGAAGAGATGAATATTGTAGGGCATAGTGGAGTAGATCACCCTACAGGGAGAATGTGAGTATTTCCTACAACAGATAAAGCAATTAAGAAAGTAGATGAATATGTTAGTCCTTAGATCGGTATTTGCGTTCAGATTCCCGAATCGGAATGTCATTGGCACTCATGTCACGCCTCTTCATAAGTCCTTCATTGTTGAATTCCCAATGTTCATTACCGTGTGTACGATACCATTCACCAGTTTCAGCATCTCTCCACTCATACTCAAATCTTACAGAGATACGATTCCCTGTATAAGCCCATAACTCTTTCATAAGACTATAGTCAAGTTCCCTGGCCCACTTGCGCTTCAGGAACTCCTTGATTGCATCCCTTCCCTTAAAGAACTCTGTACGGTTTCGCCACTCAGAATCTATGGTGTAAGCCTTCACCACTACCTCAGGATCACGAGTATTCCAAGCATCTTGAGCAGCCTTTACCTTTGCTCGTGCAGTTTCTTCCGTGAATGGAGGTTTAATGCTTGACATCTCTTGATTTAGATCGTTCGCATGATTATAGGTTTTTCTTTTATGGTAGCATTAATTGTCATTTAATATTCGAATTTTAAAAAAAGGAAGGTAGGCTTTCCTATGTCTAAGCTTCCACTAGGACTTTGGAGCTCATGAATTTGGAAATTTTCTGAGCTATAAAATCCAAGTCTTCTTCTAGTGCAAAGTGACCCGTGTCAAGAATGTATTTCTCAACATTTTTTAGATCACGTTCGTATTGATGTGCACCTACTTCTGGGAAGATGTGGTCATTCTTGCCCCATGTAATGAGCATGGGTGGTTGATACTTGCGGAAGTATTCCTGAAATTTTGGGTACAATGGTATGTTGGTACTATAGTCGTACAGCATGGCCAGTTGAATTGCAACGTTGCCAGGACGATCGAGTCCGACCTGATCAGTGATCCAGTTAGCTGGATCAATCGCATCAGGGTTACGTGTACCATAGGTGTACTGCCATTTTGTGGTATCCTTACCCACAAGATAATGTAGTTTCTTCTCGTTCTCGTCTGTTTTATCTTTCCACCAAGCTTTGATTGGATTCCAGAATTCCAGCAGACCTTCTTCGTAAGCATTACCGTTCTGTACGATAAAGCCCTGAACCCTTTCCGGATGCCTTAGTGCAAGCCGAAATCCAATAGGCGCACCATAGTCCATAACATACAGACTGTATTTCTGAAGTCCAAGCTTCTCGGTGAACTTCTCAATAATATCGGTCTGATGCGCGAATGTGTACTCGAATTCATCTACAGATGGCATTGAGCTCTTCCCGTAGCCTACATAGTCTGGTGCGACCAAGTGAAATTTGTCTCCTAAGGAAGGTATGAGATTACGGAACATATGCGAGGATGTAGGAAAGCCATGCAGTAACAGGATCGTTGTGCCGTCTTTCTGTCCCCCTTCTTTATAGGATATTTTGAGTCCATCGATATCGACGGTTTTTTCAATCATTGCAAGATCGAATCGTATTGCACTAAATAAATATGATCATATTAAACAAAGTCCCAGTATGTGTGCAGCTGACGCTTTCTAATGTTTTCTATAAGCACTCATAAATATAATAATGGATTACAAAAACAAACCTACAACTCCTGAAGGTTTCCAATGCGTTTACCACACGTCCTAAACCTTCATTTGTGCCAGTATCTGCAAACACGAATGCTGCTACTTTGTTCAACTATTCCTTCACCTCCTTTGATACAGTCGTGGTTCCTAGAATTGTGTTCTTCATTGGTGGTGAATGTTGTTGGACAACTTAAAACAATTTTTCCAACTAATATCAGACAATTAACCAACTAACTTCCAAATATTTTCCAAATAAGCTACAAGATCCAACTAGAATAACATGTGTGGGGATCGACTCATTTGTTATTAAAATAGGATCATGAGTTTATTGCATTTGCATACTATGGAATCACCATATAGTAGTAGAAGATAAACAATCTAATGTTTAGCCAACAAGCTTATGCAGACTTTCCTCCGTTACGCGAAACCTATAGAGTTTATCCTTTTGTAGAATATAGCTCTCATCATGAAGCTTGACCAGAGTCAAAATATCTTCCATGTCAGCTCCCAGTATGTCTTTGATTGGAAATAGACAGGTTGTTGTTCCAACAATTCTATTGCTATCATACATATGTTCTAGTTTATTGGCTTCTGGTAGGGATCGTTCATGGCACATGTCACCAGGTATGAAGCCTATAATGAAAGCTTGAGAAGCTCCAGCTTCGGAGACTATGTTTTGCCTAACTTGCCCAAAGTACTGTTTGGGTCGATCAAAAAGTCTTGTATATGGTGACAGGGTCGCGTCGAACCAGCCATGTTTCCTCAGGAATTTCATTCCAGTGTGCGATGTGGGTCCAAAACACGTCTTGAACAACTTGTCATTAGTCATCCTGTCTATTTCTCGTAAAGCATTAACCATAGATTCTTCATCGTCATACATAAGCAGAATATGTCTAGCGGAGGTCTCTTTCTTGTATTGCAACCATTTATCAACAGCGTCCTCCACGAGAGAAGCAAGAGGTACGCCTTCTTCATTGGCTATCTGACTGAGTTCACCATGAAGGTCGCTGTCGAAACCTCTGACAAATAGGTCTTTTTTCATTAGCAGATACTATGCCGGTGGCTATATTTAAGTATTGATATCTAGATATCACTTGGAGAAACTCTTATATATACAGATATCGTGATATCCCACTAACATGACGTCGATGGAAGTCATCAGCTCAACTGCAGGGATCGAGAACGATCAAGAGCAGGTAAATCCTAGGCGAATACACGATCCTAACGCTTCGAGATTGTTCTGGTATTTATTTGGTGGATCAAGAGGTGGTGAAGCTAGACTGAAGATTGTTACTTGTTTAATGAAAAGGCCGTATAACAGAAATCAACTTGCGAAGATAGTGAGACTAGATTACAAGGCTGTTCAGCACCATTTAGGCGTACTTGAAAAGAACAATTTAATCATAAGACAAGGAGAAGAGTATGGTGTAATGTTCTTCATCTCTCCATATTTGGAAGCAAAAAGTGATGCGTTTGAAGAAGTATGTAACAAAATTGGCAAAAGGTGAGTTGCTATTGCGTGAAATACATACAAATCAATCGAGAATGAAATTAATTTCGGTGAACATAGGACTCCCTCGTAAGGTGAACTTTAGGGGAGAAGTCGTCACCACTGGAATTTACAAGGAACCAGTAAAAGGGCGTGTGAAGCTCCGAAAACTGAATCTTGAGGGCGATGGACAGGCTGATTTGAGCGTCCACGGAGGAGAGGATAAGGCAGTGTATGCGTATCCCATGGAGCACTATGAATATTGGCGGAGAATGCTTCCTAACGCAGATCTGGCGTGGGGAGCGTTTGGCGAAAATTTTACCACAGAAGGATTGGTGGAGGACACGGTCAATATCGGAGATGAGTATAAGATTGGAACGGCCAAATTAATTGTAGTGCAACCGCGCATGCCGTGCTATAAACTTGGAGTCAGGTTCGGACGTGCCGATATTATTAAGCATTTTTTGGTCAGCGGTCGTTCTGGTTTTTACTTTAGAGTACTTCAGGAAGGTGAAGTTAGGGCGGGTGATGCAATAGAGTTAATCAGCCGTGATAAGAACGACATCACCGTAAAGGATGTCGTGCGGTTGTTTACACATGAAAGAGATATTGAAAAACTCGAGCGTGCCTCACGAGTTGAAGCTCTCCCGGAGGAATGGAGAGATTATTTCCGTAAAAAATTGAGTGAGTCATACGAGCAAACCAAAGATATCAAAAATTAAACCGCCATTTACGGAAGAAACTGTCCGTCTGAAGGTGAAAGCCGCCGCAGCGATAAGTACTCCGAGTTCCATTAGGTAAATTTCACCTTCTGAATATTTATCGCCTTGTCCAAATCGTTTCCAAATCAATCCCTGTACTAGTCGTAGAAAATAATCCAATCAAAGAAAGAAGACAGTAACATTAAATGTGGAGAGGCAAAAGATGGCCTCTCCACAAATGTTGGGCTTTGGCGTGGGGGGGTCCGCACCGTTCACTCATACGCTTATTGTAGTTGCAAAGCGGACACCAAAGCCATCTGGATCTGCGATTATGAAATCCCTTAGCCCATAATACCGATCCGCGATAGGGATAACAATTCTAGCTCCAATTTTTATGGATAGCTTCCAGTATTCGTCTACGTTCGGGACCATAATTCTAATGTTAGCACAAGGAAATTTGGGCGGCTCTGGCAGCTCCACCGTGTTGGTGATTTCATGGTATGCAGATAGTTCCGCAATAAAGAGCCGATGATCCTCCCAAGTCAATTCAACAAAATCGCCAGCATCTCGGTGCAACTTGAATCCCAATTGAGTATAGAATTTAGTGGAACG
>JAHEZK010000003.1 GCA_023251115.1 Nitrosomicrobium frigidum (SeqCode)
CTTATTCTCTTAACAATCATGCAATTGAATATTATATTGGTTCATGCTGATTCCTCGGATCTTTCGTACTGTGCAAATGGTGAAGGCAAGGACGGAATTAAGGTCAAAATTTGTAGTGTAAATAAGGAAAAATGTGAAAAGAATGCTAAAGAAAACGACATTTCTGCATCTTGTAACAAGATGCATTAAACTAAAACTAACGAATTCAACAATGCAATACCCGGATTAGCGTAGCTAATATTGTACTCTTTGTGAAATTTAATTTACCTCTTCGTAGAATTAATAGGATCACTGTTTGTGTTGCATTCGTCTATTTCGCAGGTATTTTCGACACGATATCCATCGAGGTTTGAAACCATTTCACATTTTCCATTGATGCATACCTGCATCGTTGACTCTCCGTAAGTATGAACCTGATTAATAGAGATTATTAAAGTCACCATCATGAACGTGACAATAGAGCAGTAAAGAATTAGGGCGCTTCTCACATTTCTTTAACTTATTCTAAATATATTTAAGATTCGACAAAATCAATAGTAACAACAGCAATGAATTATTTTTCATATAATTGTTTAATTGGTGGTTAAATTGATCAAATATGAAAAACTCAGGATTGCAAAAAGAGGATAATTCATGGTAAAACAGAAAAAAATTCTAGGAATAGTAGGAGCGGTTCTTGCGATAGGAGGAGGTATCACCTGGTTTCTCCATCAATATCTTGTCTCCGTGTTACTATGGGGTGCTGCGGGGTTAATACTTCTAAAACTAAACAAGGCCAAAAGAAAAGCCAATTCAAAAAGAAGATAGTGTATTTGTGGGACCCGATTCATTAGCAAAAATGTTTCAGTAACATAATATCATGGTCTTCAGTCGGATTAATAATTTCCACAAATCAGCTTGCAATATATGAGTTTATTATTTCACACTACGATGCTTTTGATAGTTTTTTAAAATAAATTTTTCCTATGGTTTCTTCTAAATGATATTATCTAATTTCTTAATAGAAATCAAAATCTTATCATATAGATCAATAAATGCAAATAGAAATAGACGAATGTGTCTATTGGATACTTCATACTGTTGTATCAAATGATCTGCTAAAATATAATCACGTTACGGTAAGGGAAGAAAACTTGGAATTCATAGTTGTTGAAGCAAAAAACTATTTTATCGACTTGACAGGATTAACAAAAATAGAAAAAATTACAGGTATGAAGCTGCTACAGATGAAGTCATTCAATGGCGTCTCGTACCTGTGGTTTGGTAGGAAGATGAAGTTAATCCCATCCACAATCCCACAATAGAATTTTGTCTTATCTGAGAAATCGATGATCCCCTTTCTGAAAGAAAATTGTTACCATGCTTTTGGAGGTTCTAAGGAAGAATGTTTTTTCAGCTCCAATTTTTTTCTATTTCATATTACTTTTAAGGCCAAAATAACATGAATGACATTGAGATTTAGCATATATGACTCCCTTGTTACCGCACGTAATGCATTTTTTGTCGTAGTCAATTGTAGAGTCTGAGGATTTTATCTTTTGCATACACTTACCGCATACAGGGGCTTCAAGAGCATAGCTTGATAGAAAGCCTTTTCCACATTGATTGCATCTAAAACTGTACATCTTCCCTTTAGGTCTCCATTTCTTTAATACGTCGATAAATCCCATATTGAATAATAGCATCAAAAGACTTTATTAATCTACATTTGTGCTAGTTGGATTTCAAAAAGCACTTAAATTTGATTGATAAGTTGTCTACACGAAACATAACACCACAAAGAAGAGCTTCCCCATCAAATTAATGGGTATATCTTGCTCAAAGCTAGGTGGAGGTGGAGATTATTTAGTGAAATTTTTATTTAAAGTAAATATACTAAATAATCAAGATATTAAATAGGTACTAGGAAATTGAAAGATGAAAATAATACTTTGAACGATTTCAATAAATATGATATTTTTGAGAAATGGAAGAAATTACAGAATTTTCCTACCCTTGGGATGTTTAGTGTTCTAAATAAAGATTACAACGAATACATGGAAGATTTGATAACGTTGAACAAGATCCTAATGGATCTTCAAAAATATTTCTCCAATTACTGGTTGCAAATGTCCAAAACTCAATTCCAAGCCATTGGAAACCTTATTCTGAGATCAAAGTCGGATCCAAATGTGAATGATCCAAATTCTGAAAAATTCAGGCTTCTTGTAATTGACGCATTTGAGGAAGCCTATAGTTCCCTTTTTTCCTCAAAAGAGTTTGCAATATCGTACAACGAAGTATACTCAAAGCAGCTTGACTTTGTAAATCATATTAACAAAATAGTTGAAAAAAATCTTAATTTATTAAATATACCTACTCGGTCGGAATTAGATACGGTTCTAAAGGACCTACAAGAAATTAAAAAGACTCTAAGAACTCTAAAAAATGGATACGAAAGACTAGAAAAAAAGTAAATTATTGATTTGATTTAGAAATGACTAGCCAAGAACGGAAAACCCCAGAACAGAGCGGATTTGATCTTTCAAAAGTAGCCAAAACAATTGAGCTACTCTCCAGGGGAAATCATATTTCTGTGGGGGATACTCCAAACGATATTGTATCTGAGACAAGGCTATACAGACTCTTGCATTATCGCAGCCTTGTGAAAAGGGTTTCTTCTACTCCAATATTGGTCGTATATGCATTAGTTAACAGGTCATATGTACTTGATCTTCAGCCTAACAAAAGTTGGATTCGCCATCTTTTGATGCAAGGATTTGACGTATACTTACTTGATTGGAAGTCTCCTACTAGAATGGACAAGTATGTCTCATTTGATGATTATGTAAATTCTTACATTGATGATTGCGTGGAAATAGTTCAGAATAATAATTCTTCGGACAAAATTACTATTCATGGATACTGTATGGGATCTTCTATGTCGGCGATGTATACATCCTTACATCAAGAAAAGATCAAGAATTTGGTTACAATCGCGCCAGTGATTGATACAAGTAAAGACACAACAGTAATTGCAAATATTTCTAAGCAGATGGATATTGATAAGCTGGTATCCTACATAGGTTACCTTCCCCCAGAAAAGCTCTATGAATGTTACTCTATTTTGAAACCGTTCAAACAGGGAGTTAACAAGTACTTTAATCTCATTGAAAATATTGAAAATGAATCATTTGTGCAGAATTTCTTACGTATCGAAAAGTGGCTATATGATACACCACCGATTGCCGGTGAGACTATCAAACAATGGATAAACGATATTTACAAAAAAAATCTCCTGGTTAAAAACCAATTTAGATTAGGAACTGCCATCGTAGACCTTAAGAAGATTAACGTTCCTCTTCTAAATATCGTTGCAGAGGAGGATCATCTAGTCTCTCCTGAATGCAGCGTTCCCTTAAACGAAGTAGTATCGAGTGAAGATAAACGACTAATACGATTCCACACAGGTCATGTGGGATTAATTGCAAGTAGCTATTCTCAGAACAACGTTTTACCAAAAGTAGGACAATGGCTTAAATCACGGTCAAACTAAGTAAATCCAATTCACTATAATAGTTAAGGATTAACTAAATCAAAGTCATTTGTCGGAACTATTTTTATGTTTTCTTTCGATCGGGATTACTATGACTTGGACAAGGTCTCCATCATCGATTTTCAATGCCTGCCTCTCAGCCTCCGGTATTGAGATTCTACCGCCGCTTTGTATAGTAGTCTTGAACATTGCATGATGAAATGTCAGGCCCTGTAGCATTGAAAAGAAATTTTGCATCGCGTCCAATTGAATATTTGAAAATTTCTTAAAGAAATCTTGTTGTGCCTGTGTCGTGTTATCTATTGCCTTCTTGTATGATTCCATGTCTTCATTAACTTCAGGCTTATCTTCACCCATACTCCTAATTTCTAGGATACGTTTATTTAATACTATTGAATCCTTTCAAGAAATCGATTGCTATTTTACAAAATATTTCTGGTTTTTCAGTAAAGGGTGTATGACCACATTTTGGTATTACTAGCAAATTAGATTTGGGAATTTTCTTATAATCGTCTGCATATTTGACCGGTATCATTTCGTCCTGTTCTCCCCATACTATTATTGTAGGTGAAAGTATTTTGTCGAGTCGAGAAGACAAGTTTGGAGTATTCCTGATTCCAAGCATGGTAGACATGAATGCATATTTTGCATTCGGAAGTTTCATTCTATCGATAAAATCTTCTATAGTTTGTTCCGTAACCGTTCGGGGGTCAAATGCCATATTGATGAAGGCTCTCCATACATTTTCATGTGTTGGGTAAAGCGACGCGAGAATATACTCCTCCAGTGTTCTCGTCGAACTTTTCATGGTCCCAGCTGGAGAAACTAAAACTAGTTTGTTTACTATTTGGCTATTCTTAATTGCAAACTCTGCTGCAACTAATCCACCAAAAGATGAGCCTGCAATGCTTGTTTTCTTGATTCCCAAACTGTTCAGGAAGTCTTCCAGAAATTTTACAAAGAAGGATATGTTGTACTCAACCGTTGGTTTGTCGCTATAACCAAAGCCAACTATATCTGGAACAATTACCCTAAAATGATCATAAAAGAATGGAATCACTTTAGACCACCTTTCGGCAGATGCGCCTATACCGTGCAATAAGACTAAGGTATCTTTTTTCTTTGTATCGACATTATCATAATCAAGATATCGAATCCTGTTTCCATGAACCCGAATATTTCTCACTGGAATTTGAATGGACAATAATCTGCGGTCTGATAGATATCTCTAGGTCCACTTTATTACTTTTATCATATTCGCCCTTTTTTATGATATGATAACCCAGCTCAACCGCGCCTTCATTAGAACTCACAATCTGGGTAACCACTTTGTATTCCTTAAATCAAATCTTATCTTCATTCATGATAATCCATCCATTTTTTTGATGTTTATCAATTAGGCATTTTGGTAAAAATCGAGTATCAATCTAAGCGCAATTCCGATAAAAGTAATTCCAAGAAGTAATCTTAGTTTTTGCTCACTCAATTTGGTTGATAATCTTGATCCTATTTGAGCACCTGCAAATGCCCCTATTGATAGTAATATAGCAGGTACGTATTGAGGATTTCCTAGTATTATGTGAGTGGATAATCCTACCAAAGATGTAATCATGAGAATAAATTGTGAAGTGGGAGCAGCCAAATACATTGTTAATCCTAGAATCATTATCATTAAGGGAACAAATACGACTCCTCCTCCTATCCCAAATAAACTAGAAATGATTCCTGCAACAAATGTACTGGAGAAAAAAAGAATCCTTACCCACAAGTTTTGGAATGACAAGGAATTTCCGGCGAGTATTGATTTCTTATAAATTAGATAAATTCCTGTACCAATCAGTACTATTGCAAGAAGTATCTTGAAAGAACCAGGGTCTATTCCAACTGAAAAAAAAGATCCTATTATTGCGCCCGGAATTGATAACAGTGCCATCTTAATTCCGAGCATATATTGAATCTTTTTTGACTTACTGTAAGCAAGGGTCGAGGAAATGCTAGTTGAAGAAACTGCAAACAGACTAGTGCTTGCTACCTGCGGGGGAGAGAGACCAAGGAATATCAGGACGGGAGATATTATTATTCCTCCGCCAACCCCGATCATCGACCCCAATATGCCCGCAAGTAATCCAACCAATATGAAAAAAGGGAAAAGCAAAAAGTCTTGCAAATCTAATCTAATACCTGTTATTTCTAGTACGATTGTCATAAGTTAATAAATTGTTTGCAAATTTCGAATTGCAAAACTATCAAATTCAGATGCTTGTTATAGTTAGGAAATAAAATATATTTGGTTCATGCTGTACTTGTAATAAATGGAAGAGTATTACTGTAATATTTGTCAGAGAGCAATAGAGTCGGCATCCCTGGAAAACCACATTAAAGAATCTGATCATGCTAAACGCAAAAGAGAGTTTGAAAGACAGTTAGAAACAAATAAGGAATCCAAAAAATCAAACATGTCAGTTGTGGAATTGTGGAAAAAAGACTGATATTGGTAACGATTTATGATAATTTTTAATATCATGCAATTTTAAACTGACATTTCACTATCTCATTTGAAATAGTTTAATTTCTTTGATACTTTTTATATTTTAGTTTCGATGAGTTGATTTAAATATGTAAATTATTCTAGTTAAAGATCTGGAAAAACAAAAACAACAAGGCGTTCACGCCGATATTTTTCATCCGTTTCCCCTGATATTGCTACATACCCCGTTTGGCCTAAAATTCTTTGATTATGTAGCAAAGACTAGAATTGCAAGGGCCTATGCTAGAGCAAATACATACTTAATGCCAGTAATAACAGCCATTATGCTATTTTTCCTTGTACTTGCAATTTCAAATATGATATCGAGTGTTTCTGTGAGAGAGGATCTTAGAGAATTAGGACCTAGGGCGAATCTACTAATCCCAGTAATTAATCCCCTATTACCTATTACTTACACTCTGGTTGCGCTCGTAATTAGTGTGTTTATACATGAAGCGGGACATGGAATCGTTGCAAGGGTTTATGGCTTAAAGGTAGATTCAACCGGTATTGCATTTATACTATTTATTCCAGTTGGAGCGTTCGTCAATCTTGACCGGGATGAATTAAACAAGGCAACATTAAAGCAGAAAAGCGCAGTACTTACGGCAGGTCCATTAAACAATATGATTCTTGCTGGGATCTCATTCGCATTATTATTTGTTGTATTATCCTCCTTAACACCAATTTCTACTGATGATACCTCTAACAGTGGAATAGAACTAATTACCGTGACAAAGGGATCTCTTGCAGAGAGAATTGGGCTCACAGAAGGGTCTAAGATTCTTTCAATTGGGCAGACTGACATTAGTAGCCAAAGTGATTTAACACAAATATTAAGATCAAATATAGGTAAACAGCTTCCTATCATGTGGCAGGATAAAAATGGGGTTCAAAGGTCCAATACCTTCTCAATTCCTCCTGATGCTGATCCTAATAAACCGATTCTTGGAGTTACAGCGGCATCGGCAGATCCTATAGCCATTCTAGAGACATATAAGAAGCACCCTATACTTTTGTTGCAGATGCCGACCCAAAAATCTACGCCATTTTCAGATTATATGGCACCAAAATATGTATCGAATTTAATTGGTACGTCATTTCCCACAATTGCAAATACACTCTACTGGTTATTCTTTATCAATTTCAATCTTGGATTATTTAATGCCCTTCCGATATCAATTTTGGATGGAGGACAATTGTACGGTTCACTCATAGAGAGCAGATCTAAAATTGATAAGAATCGTCTCAATCAAATCTCGTCAGCAGTATCCACGATAACGATAGCTATTGTGGCCATGTCTTTACTTCTACCATACCTGCCATTCTGATTACTGTAAATTCCAAAATATATATTAAGAGAGAAGTTCACTTTCAGTATGGATACAACCGGTAAGAACTTTAATGACCTTGCTATGTCGTGTTGTGATAGTAATTGATTATCACTATTAGCGTAAGGATAATGGAAAATGAGACCGAGTATCTAGAAGAATGTTAAAGTGACCAATGAAAATTTAAGTAAAAATTCTGTGGATGAGCGTATTTCTACACTAGAGAACAGTGACAAAGTTAAAGAACGAAATGATACTGTACCCCCAAATCAAATTCAACGTACAAAAAAAGTTGAGGAAGATTTTTTCAAAGATATTATACTCAAATCAATTCCAAAAGAATCGCAGATTACAAACATACGGTTTGAGGGGCCGTATGTTGCGCTATATACACTAAATCCTAAATTTTCCTTGACCGAATTGACCTACTATCTTTCCTCTCTGTCAAAAAATTTTAAAAAAAGATTTGTTGTAAGAACCGATACATCGATCAGACTGTCTGAAGAAGAAACAAGAACAGCTGTCATCAAGATGTTACCGAATGAGGTTACAATATCTGCTGTATTTTGCGATGACGCCACCGGCGAAGTAGTTCTAGAGGTAAACCGTCCAGAGTCAATAGATGCCAATATGGTAATCAATATAGCTCAAACCACGGGTTGGATAGCACATACATTAAGGTCTCCTCATATCCAGTCAAGTAGCATGAACATGATACACTCTACACAGAAGAGCTCCACAAAGGAAAGAAGTCTTTTCCTACAATCGCTAGGCAAAAGAATCTTTAGACCTCCACTTGTTCTCCAAAGTAATGATTCTAGTCTAAATTTTACAAATCATTCAAGTGAAAAAAGATCAGAGTTCACTGAATTCAAATCGAAGTTGAGAAACAAGGAGGAAATAGCCATTTTCTGTCTTGGCGGGGTTAAACAAGTAGGTAGATCATGTTTCATTGTCGTAACTTCCGAAAGCAAGATAATGCTTGATTGTGGCATTAATCCTGGAGAACCATTAGGTATATCCGCTTATCCACGATTGGACTGGTTTAATTTTGACCTTGATGAAATAGATGCAGTAATCATAAGCCACGCTCACATAGATCATCAAGGATTTTTACCAGCACTATTCAAATTTGGATACAAGGGGCCAGTTTATTGTACCGAACCAACTCTCCCTTTAATGACACTTCTCCAGTACGATTCAGTCAAGATATCCAAAAGCAATGGCACTTTTTTGCCCTATGAAACAAGAGATGTAAACGAAGTCATTAAGCATTGTATAACCTTACCTTATGGGAAACCAACAGATATTTCACCAGATGTCACAATAACTTTCAATAATGCTGGGCATATAATGGGAAGCGCTACAGTACACATCAATGTATTTGGAACTCATAATATTCTTTATTCTGGTGATTACAAATATGCTAGGACACAATTACTTGATAGTGCCGTTTCAGTTTACCCTAGAGTCGAGACACTAATTACAGAAAGTACTTACGGTAATTCTGCTGACATAATGCCGGATCAGTCCGTAGTATACAAAACCTTCACTGATGCTATCAACAAGACAATGTCGGCGGGAGGAAAGGTATTGATTCCAGTTCCAGCCGTTGGAAGGGCGCAAGAAATAATGTTGGTCCTAGATAAGGAAATGAGAGCAGGACGTTTAATGGAGGCACCAGTTTTCATTGAAGGTATGATATCTGAAGCAAGTGCCATACACATGTCCTATGCACACTACCTTGGTTTTGATGTTAGAAAATCAGTGTCAAACGGCGTTAATCCATTTCAATCAGAATACTTCACGGTCATTAATGGATATGAAAGAAGGGAAGATGTATTTAACGACGAAAATCCAAGCGTCATTATGGCCACCTCCGGTATGTTAGAAGGGGGTCCATCAGTGGAATACTTTAAGAAAATCGCACCAGACAAGAGAAACAAAATAATATTTGTTTCTTATCAGATAAATGGCACACTGGGAAGACGGGTCATAGATGGAGGTTTGATGGAGATAAGCATGATGGATGAAAAAGGCAAGGTTAAAGTTATCCCAATAAAATGTGAGAGTCAAAAAATCGATGGATTTAGTGGCCATAGTGATTTCAATCAGATCATGAATTTTACGGCAAGGGTTAAGCCAAAAAGAGTACTTGTTAATCACGGGGAAAGGTCCAAGTCGGAAAATGTAGCCAGCAATATCTTTTCTAGATTAAAAATAAGATCTGTTGTTCCAGATAACCGAGAAATAATCAAACTCAGATAAAATAGAGCCCATTCGTTTCGTAGTTCTATTGAAACAATACTAATCCAAGACCAACACTTAATTCAATTGATATTACAGTCCTCGTTTTGGTAAAATTGAACTACATAGTTTACATCATTTATCTGATAAATATCTAATGCAACCATATTGTGTAATTAACTATTCTAAAGTATATTGTTAGCGCATAACAGTATTGTTTGATTGATTCTAATTCACACGCACACAAATTCTATTGTTGACTAGCTTATTTCAACTGTCGCTTAGCCATGTCCCTTGATTAATGGGTAATAAAGCAGAATCGTGCGACAGCATCTAAAATAGTGAGATTGATTAGACAAAAAGTGGTAGTTCGCTTCAGTATCTTTTTAGATATGTGCGTTTAAGTATATTGTAATTGGCTATAAGATACAAATGTATTAATTGTAATATCGTTCTTAGCGGTGAAGGCGCGTCTAGACACTATCTTGCTAACCCAACTCATAAACTTGAAAAACTTCCGCCTCAGTTAAAACAGGCCAAGAATGTTGATTCCTCTTGATTTGAGTAACCAGTTTCTATTCTCTTATGCTCTCCAGGGTTGAAACGACTTGCCACAGCAGCGTTCGTATGTGAGATTGCATCTGCGGATTCTGAGTCACATTATCTAGCATACTTATGGTATTTGCCGCTCTGACAGAAATAGACCCATTTTTTTCATCCTTTATTCCCGTCAAGATTTCCCTCACTATGTTTCGAATATTTTTTTGAATATTGTTGTTTCTCGCTATACTATCTAAAGTATTGATAGCATTTGCAAGACGTTCTTGATTTTCTTTGTCCCTTATCTCTTTCTTCGAAGCCAATAACGATAACACTCTCCACTTTTTTTATCTTACAAAACAGTGACTTTTGAATGTTGTTCCAATAATCCTAACTTTATTTTACAGCAAATCTAAAATTTATTATACAATACCAATTAATATAATCTAAACGGGGTTATTCTCATAAATGTCTGAGGCGGATGAGGTGGATATGACAACAAAGAAAAGCATTTCTCAACCGCCACTTGATTTGCTTTTCAACCCATCTGTGTTGTCAAAAAAAGATGTTTGGGAAATAGATGTTTCTTTGCTATTGGAAATGTTGTTAAAATTGATCAACAAAAGTGGCAAAAAAGACCTTAGAATGTGTGGAATTGCTGCCTTGTCTTCTTCATTAATTTATCGCCTAAAAGTAGAAAGTATCTTGCGTTTGGAAAAAATCTCTAAAACAAAGAAAGGTGTCGAGGTTGTTGATATCCAACCAATACCAAATCTCAAGCCACTTGAAATTCCATTTAGAATCGAACCTACTTATCCTGTTACATTGGAAGAATTATTGCACGTACTTGAAAATATGATCAATGGACTGGCAAATCCGAAACCTAAAAGAAATCAACTTAATTTGGAATCTGTCGAGACATTCAACTTTGATGAGTATTTAGTAAAATTCGAGAAAATTCTACAGTCTTATGAGGATATGATTTTTGATATTGTTACTGCCGACAAACGTATTGAATTTAGAAATCTTACACTTAAAATGGGCTCAGTTGAAACAGTCAGATGCTTTATTGCGTTGCTTTATCTTGCAATGAAGAGAAAAATATTTCTCGAGCAAAAAGATGATGAAATATTGATTTATCTTAACGAAAACATTGATTAACATTGGCAAGTTAGTAACAGACAAGTGCCTCAATCGCTTCCGGACGGAGAAATTACTGCCAGAATTGAAGCAGCTCTCTATGCTGCGGGTAGACCATTATCCATTAATGATTTGATGAGAGCTGCAGGAATAACATCGAGAGAGAAAGTAGTCAAAATATTAGATGAACTGATAAAGAAAACGCAGAACGTTTTGACTGCTTTAGAGATTGCACAACTTGATGACGATAAATTTGTATTTCAAGTAAAGCCTGACTATATGCCATTAATTAGACGGTTCGCTCAACAGCCTCTTATTCCGGTGGGCGCATTGAAAACATTATCGTTTATTGCCTATGAACAGCCAATTACTTCAAAGAGGCTGGTCCAAATTCGAGGAAGTCAGGTTTATACCCATCTCAAAGAGCTTAGAGCTCACTCTTTTATTGAGTCAGAGAGATTGGGAAGGATGAAAATATATAGAACAAGCAGAAAATTTCAAGAATATTTTGGAATAAACGATCTCAATGTGCTGAAAAATAAAATGATTCTAAAATGATTACCTCCAGTCTTGTGTTTGTCCAATAGAAAACCTCATAATATGGATCAGTTTCACTTATCTTGCAAACATGAAGAAATCTATTGAGAATTTATCCGGTCGCAAGTACACCGGCGGAAGAATAATACCAATGCGCAGTAGACGCAAATTTGAAATAGATAGGTATCCAAATGAGGCGATTATTGGAAGTAATATCAAGGTTACCAGAAGAGTACGTGGAGATAACAACAAGACTGCGTTAAAAACTGTTGAATTTGCAAATGTATCAAATCCCGAAGAAAAGAAAACTACAAAGTCAAAAATATTGAGAGTAATCAAGAATACGGCTAACAAAGACTACGAAAGAAGGGGAGTAATCACTAAGGGGACCATAATTGAAACCGAATTAGGATTAGCAAGAGTAATATCAAGACCAGGACAGGTGGGTCTTGTCAATGCAGTCCAGTTGAAAAAATAAGCGCAAAAAAAACGATCAAGAACTAACATTAGAAATTGAATTAGGATGTAACTTAGTACTATAGGCTGTCAGAAACTAAAAATATCGAGTTTTACTGTGCACTAAGGAGTTCAGCTATTCCCTCAGCTTCGTATGTTATAATAAAATCTGCTCCTGCTCTAACCAGACAAGCAAAATATCCCAAAAGCCAATCATACTCATTAATCAGGTTATTGCGTGATGCGGCTTTTAGCATGGCGTATTCGCCAGATACATGTTGAACAGCTATCCTACAACGCACTCTTTCACGAATTCTACTTATTATGTCCAGATTAGCCATGGACGGCTTTATGGTTATAACATCGGCTCCTTCGCCATAATCCAATTCTACTTTTCTTAAAATTTCTCTTGAATTAGCATAACCTATTTGATAATTGGATTTGTCAATTTTGGAAACTTTCATGTATGCAGTCAATCTAAACGGCGAGTAAAGACTAGAAAATTGTTTTGAGAATGACATTATTTTGGTTTCTCTATATCCATTTAAGTTTAGTTTGTTCCTAATTGATAACACCAATCCGTCCATCATGGAAGAGGGTGCAAGCGTATCAGCACCAGATTCAGCGTAACTTAGGGCAATCTTTGACATTAGTTTCAAGGTCTTATCGTTATCTGGGTAGTTATTTTGATTAACAATTCCACAGTGACCTGATAAGTTATACTGACAAATACAGACATCAGCAATTACCTGAATTTTCTTATCAAAGCTATCTCGTATTATTTTCAGGCTGCTTTGAACTACACCGTTTTTCTCCAATGCTTGTGTTCCGTTTGAGTCATGTGAAGGGGGCACGCCAAATATGATTATCTTGTCGATGTTGAGAGACAGAATTCTTTCAAGTCGATTTATCAGGTTTCTATCGGTCATAACCTGAAGTCCAGTGTTACTAGAAGACGAGTTTGTTCCTATGATAATTGGAGTAATGAGATTACTCGTTTTGATAAGAGACTTGCTATAGGCATCTTGAATTGTCAATTATTACCTTATGATTTTTTGTAAATATATTCATATTTGATTGATTAATGCATTACGAGTGTACTCTGATTCATTATGCTGGGCGCATCTGAAGAATAAAATATGTTGCATCCTAAACAAAGGAAGTTTGAAAACGGTATCTGTTGGGATTCCATCGTACAACGAAGGAACAAATATTGTCACAATTTTGGAAAGTGTAATCAATTCAAAGCTAGATTCAGTTGAACTCTGCGAAATTATTATATCCGATGATTCAACAGATGAGACTCCAAATATTGTAAAAAAATTCATGGAGAATAATTCGGAAAAGATAGTCTTTCTTCATAATGATAGTAGAAGAGGAGCAGCAAGTGCCTGGAACAATATTATGCAAAATGCAAAGGGCGAAATAATTGTGCTATATGATGCAGATGTCGTCCCAAATCCAAATTGTATGTCAGAACTGATTAAAATGATCAACAATAATATCGGCATATGTGCTTCCAATCCGAGACCTATTCAAAATAATGGAATTCCAGCGAAAGGCACAATTTTTATCAGCGATTGGTTGGCCTCAATAAGAAAAAAGCAACTATCCGAATACACTGTAATGGGCAGAGGATTGTCGATACGATCTGATATTGCTAAAAAAATAACGATACCTGAGAACCTCATAGCGATTGATCTTTACATACAAAGTCAAGTAACGAACATGGGTTATGAAGTAGTCTTTAATCCCAACGCAATTGTCATGTTCAAGCCAGCAATGACTTTTGTCGATTTTTGTTCTCAGGTGTTAAGGGCCATAAAAGGCCATGATCAGATAAAAAAGCTTGGCTACGAAGCAAAGTATGGACTAACACTAAAGACATCTGTTATTGAATTTATTCACACAGCATTAAGAAATCCAGTTGGAGCAATTTCTGCCTGCATTTGCTATCTTGTTATGCCATTCTATATGTTGAGAATTAAAAACCTTGATTCTGCCTTATGGCATACTGCGCAAAGTACCAAATAATTACAGATTCGTACTCGAATTTCTACATTTTGGACTAAAAATATGTTCAACTAGAAAAATAAATAATGGTATAAATACTCCTCTCCAATTACGATTGTAGAATTGATTGATGCCATAATTGCTTCTCGCGGCTATGTATGCTACCCCCGAGATAACAATGCTCAAAGTTTAATTGAGTACTGGAAGGATTGCGACGTCGTCAGAGATTTGTACTTTGCTACGGCCACATTTGCATTTGAAAGTAAACCGTATTTTCCTAATAATTCAAATCACTATATACTTGTAAAATATGATGGACTGGAAAAGATACTACAGGGGATTTCAAAATATCCGAGTCCCAACAGTTCCCTCTTTCTATTCAGTAGTGAAACAGAATTATTCGAAAAATATCATGAAAAAGTTAGTTACCTTTCAATTTATTATACACGATACGACCAAGACAATCAGGAGGTAAGGGATATTGCGGGTATTCTGGCAAGAAGGGATATGGTCGTGAGTGCAAATTTGGGAAATCTAAAATTTATAATTAACAAAAAATTACCGTTTATTTTCCCACATTCAGATAACATTATTATTTTGGAAGTTGAAGGCAAGAAGAGTCACCAAAGTGATCAGAATTATTGCGAAAAGACACGAAAGGATGTTGCAAGAAAAGGGATTCCCCTCATTAATCTTGTAAGCTTCTCTATTTTGGAAAAACTACGATAGTATAATTCCGATCAGAACCGTTAAATATGAAGCTATTTTCTATTTTTTCGACCAATATTGAGCAAACCAATGGATCTAGGGAGTCTGAAGGTAGGTTCCTATATTATTATAGATAATGAACCGTGTAGAATAGTGTCATACGATCATAGTAAACCTGGGAAACATGGTTCAGCAAAAGCAAGAGTTTCTGCCATTTCAGTTTTCGATGGGTCAAAACATAGCTTGGTCTCACCTGTTTCAGCCAGTGTGGATGTCCCGTTGATAGACAAGAGAAACGGTCAAATTATTTCCATTTCTGGACAAATATTTCAAGTCATGGATCTTGAAACATTTGAAATGTTCGAAACTTCATCTGTAGAAGGTGAAATTAGAGAAAAAATTGTTCAAGGAGCAGAAGTTGAATATTGGAAGGTACTTGAAAGGGTAAAAATAATCCGAATAAAGGGATAGATTTAGATACCAAAAATTTTTAACAAACTTTACCAAGAAGGATATCGTACATTGAAGAATTACAATTGGACAAATTGATAAGATTTATCTAAAGTATTATTATTTATAATCTATGCTAATAATATAATTGCAAATAAATCAATCTGTAGAAAACAATGGATACAGTTCTTGAAACATGGATTTTATAATATACTGATACTCATGAAATTTCATTTTCCTGACGACTCATTTCTTTTTCGAACCTTTACTACGAACCATACGATAAAACCTACTATTACACATGCTGCTACTATGTCGAGGTATATTGCATATTTGTCAATATTCTTCCAGTTATTTCCAAATAATATCCCTACATAAGTCAAAGTTGAATTCCAAATAAGGGATCCTAAGAATGTATAAATTGAGAATTTAACAAAGTTTGCTTTACCAACACCACATGGTAGAGAAATATAAGTTCTTACTGCGGGTAACAACCTACAAAAGAATGAAATTTTATCGCCGTATTTTTCAAACAATTCCTCGGTAAATTCAAGATGGCTTTTCTTAAACAGTATATATTTTCCATATTTTAATATGAATGCCCTTCCTGCCTTTATTCCCAAGTAATATGTCAGAATTGACCCAACCAGATTTCCGAATGTTCCAGCAAGTACCACACTTATTGGATCAAATGTCCCGTTGCTGACGAGAAAACCTGAAAAAGGCATAATAATTTCACTTGGAATAGGAATCAGAGCACTCTCCAAGATCATTAATAGAAATATTCCTGGGTATCCCAGACTCGAGATAAATGAAATTACAAAATCAATAACTGGCTTGAGAATTTCAAATGTAATTGACAACTAACTTTTAAAAAATAGATGGCATAAATATCTGTTTATTTTTGCAGTGTAATGCGGGTTTGTAATTTCTATAATACGTGCCGGAGGCGGGACTTGAGCCCGCGGCCTTTCGATTATGAGTCGAACGCTCTGACCAAGCTGAGCTACCCCGGCGCTCAGCTCCTTGACCAATATGATTTTTGGAAACATAATATATTTTATTCAAAGCAGTCGTTATCATTGATTTGAGATTAAACGTCTGAGATATCAGAGAAAGCTGTGAAATTGAGTCAATTGAATAGAACAGATTTTTTTTAACAGGAACCTTTTAATCTAGATCTCTGAATTTCGTAGATTATGAAGGATGCCATAAAGCGCGGAATCGTAAAAACAGTAAGCAATGGAAAGCTATTTTCTAGACATGGGAGAGGATATTCTAAGAATGAATTAATACAATCAGGAGTAACGGATATTCGTGTAGCCCGAAAAATAAACATACCAATTGATCCTTTTAGAAAAAGTAGTCATGAGGAAAACATCGAGCAACTTAAGGCTTTCTTAAAAACAGAGGACCCAAAGAACACTACAAAGGTTAAACCAAAAAGGATCAAGAAGCCAACGAAATAAGAACATAAGATAATTTGTTATGGCGCCAAGGTTACAGATTGTGACTACCATTCAGCGCCCTTGATTGTGGATATATATAAATATATCCTCCCAATAATATATTCATGACAAGCGCGTTAGTTTCTGAAAGCATTTCGTCACTCCTTTCGTGGCCAGTTGGAAATCTAATGAATAATGATGCAATTATACTTGAGGCAGACAGGAATCTAGATGAAGCAATAAAGAAGATGAAGGAAAGAAATCAGCGCAGTGTTCTTGCAACACACCTTGGAGAAATAGTAGGTATGGTGAGCAAGACAGATATACTTTATAAGGTAACATCTGAGGGAAAAAATCCTTCCAAGATTAAACTTAGGGAAATAATGACGTCTCCAGTTCTAGCCGTAAATCCTCAAAACACAATAAAAGACGCTCTTACCATCATGAACAAACGCAATGTACGACAATTAATGGTTCACGCGTATTCTGCAGTTCTTGGAATAATATCACGCGAAGATATTTCGAGGAAAATGGAATCTATTGCTCTTTCATCCATAGATGAAGTTCTACATGGAACACCAGTATGCATTATTGATACAAAGTCCATTGAATATGTTAAGGACTCTAGTAAGGCAAATTTCAGCTGTGCGTATTGTGGTTCTCCTTTTGATACAAAAGAAGGGCTTTCAAAACACATTGATAGACTTCATAATGAATCTGGTATCTTGGAAGGAGATGTCAGGCATTTAATGGACTGATAATCGTTTTTTCTTTTGTTGCATACCATTGTTCTGTGATCGATATTCATAATTAGTAACTTGAAGTCTTTTTTCCAGTTTTCGACTTGATACGAATTTAATGCTTTTTTTGCACTTTTAATTTGATGATAATTAGTCCAACATTGGCGAACTAATTTGATTAAGGGCTTTAGAGAAATTAAAAAAACATAAAGAAATTTAGTTTTTGGTATAGTTGTATCATTTTGGCTTTGTAAATGATAGAAAATTACTAAAATCTTAAGTACATTGTTGGCAAAAGTGAAAAGTACTTAGGAGTATCTGGAAATTCTTAGATACAAGGATCGCAATTATTTACCCTGAAGACAGAACATGTGAACCTGATGATTTATTAGGAATTTTCTTGACCTTTTCGAGTGTCGAGAAATTTCAAGTTATACTTTGTTTCTGTCCTCACTCTCATAGGTTTTGTCTTGTTTGCTAACTATGATCTATCAAACGCACAGTCAAACATAATCGCACCAAACTTAACTGCACCCAGTCTACAGCCAAACTTAACTGCACCCAGTCTACAGCCAAACTTAACTGCACCCAGTCTACAGCCAAACTTAACTGCACCTAATGGATCGCCTACTGTGGATATTCCAAATACTTCATCTTCTATATCTGAAACCGTGAATGAAGTCCTATCTGGATCAATTGATGGAATGATTGGAGAGACTGTTGACATGCTAAGCAGTGATACTGCCAAGGTGGGCGATGACTCATCAACAAGTAGTCTCGAAAACGAATTGCCTTCAAGTCTTACCCTAGACAAAAACAATCAGAATGCTGTGCAAGATACTCCATTGCAAACAAGAATAGAGAGTAACACTACCAGCGGAGTTTTGAACAATAGTAAAATAATTCCGGCTGATAATGAAAGTACTTCCGATTCTGTAGATGAAATCAAACAGTCACTTCAAAAATCCATGTATAATTCTTCAATTGTACAGAGTTTCGACAATAACAGTTTTACTAAAATAGTGAATCAAGATACTTTTGATCAATTTGTTTACAAAATGAAAAATATTCTAGATATCGACCTTTTCAAATAGCTTTAAACTTCTTTACCTGAGAATCATTAGATGAATTGATTCGTAAGGTTAGGTTTGGTAACTTATTCACTTTATCGTTATTAGAAACAGTATCAGGATGATGAGTTTGCAACACAACTACAACAATACTCCGATTACACTACAATGGGGCCTGTCTGAAATTCCTTGAACTTTATGAGCTTGCCATTTGGATTGGTTAATTTTTCGGCTATAGTAATTTAAAAAGTATGTCATGTGATAATATCAAAGAATTAACATCTTATGTTATATTCTTAATTTAATTAAAGATATTTGAAAACCTTATATTCTTTATATATTTAAGTGAAAATATGAAGCGGATTGACGCGATAGTTCATAGTGAAAAGATTCCAGAATTAAACGAAAAGCTTAAAGAAATAGGAGTTGGTGGATTTACAATTACGGATGGAAAGGGCAGAGGCAAAGGTGAAAAACCTGTAGTCCAATCCGGACGCGGTACAGGAAAATATGTTTCAGAATTTTCTGCAAGAGCAAATTTGTCTACAGTCGTGAATGATTCGGAAGTTGATAAGGTAGTACAGACCATTTTAGATACTGTAAGCACTGGCTCTCCAGGGGATGGAAAAATTTTCGTATCGTCAGTTGCTGAAGCAATAGATATAGGAACCCAAAAAAGAGGAAACGAAGCTCTCAAATAACATATTTTCTGATTAGTCATTTTTGAATTATGTACTGTAAAACAACCTAATTGTAATCTATTTATTTTTGATCATTTTTTCAATAAGAGAGTAACTAACTTTATGGCGTCAGTTCGCTAATCCATTTTCGAATCGAAGATAAAAAGAAACATATCACTTTTAAGTCAGATATCAAAATTATTTACATATTAATGGCTATTGGCAGACAGATACGACTTTCGAGAATTCTAAATGATGGTAAAATGCTTTGTATCCCTATGGATCACGGAATAACAAATGGTCCAATACCTGGATTGGAAAACGTTTATGATTTCATTTACAGATGTGAAAAATCAGGAGTTACAAGTATTATTATAAACAAAGGAATTATCAAGGCCCTGCCACGACCTCCAACAGTGGGATTAATCGCACACTTATCTGCTAGTACTTCACTTGGCCCTTCGCCAAACAAGAAAGTACAGATGGGGAGCGTCGAAGATGCAATAAGACTTGGCGCCGATGGAATTTCAGTTCACATAAACATAGGTGCCAAAGAAGAACCTGAAATGCTTCAAAAGTTAGGTACAATTTCTGACACATGTAATGAATGGAATGTTCCCTTAATTGCAATGATGTACCCTAGGGGTGAAAACATTAAGGATCCGTATAATGTTGACATAGTTTCACATGTAGCTCGGATTGGTGCGGAGGCCGGAGCTGATATTGTTAAGACCGTTTATACCGGTGATAGGAATTCCTTTAAACGGGTTGTAAGAACATGCCCAGTTCCCATAGTTATTGCAGGAGGACCAAAAGCCACCACCGACAAAGATATCCTGGAAATGTGCGACGGGGCCATGCATGCAGGAGCTATTGGTGTTACCTTTGGGCGAAACATATTCCAACACAAAAACCCTCCTCAGATTCTGACCGCGTTATCAAGGATTATTTTTAACAAAGAAAAGCCAAAAGAGGTATTGAGAAATATTGTCAGTCCAAAAAAATAAGGAATTCATATTAAAACCGCTAGTGAAAAGAGAAAAACTTGATGACTTTCTATCCAAGGTATCGAATGTATCACTAGTATACGGGGATCCTGCAGTTATAACAGACAAGAAATTCAAAACGATATTCAACTCTGATAATGCGGATCTTGTTGTGTGCAATAGTTTGGATTTGTTGAAGAAAAATAAGGAAATTTTGGACAAAAGTGTAGGGTACACAAAAAAAATTGCAAACAATGAGGATCTGGAGGATATTGTTCTTGCTTCTAAATATGGAGCAGATTTCGTAATCGTTGAAGTTACTGACTGGAAGATAATTCCGCTAGAGAATCTTATTGCCAAACTTCAGAAAACTGGAACTAAAATTTACACAACAACTAAAAATTCAGAAGAAATTAGAACGATGTTCTCTGTTCTGGAACTTGGAGTTGATGGAGTTATATTGGAAACTGACGATGTTACTCAAGTTGAGAACTCACATGAGTTGCTTGATAACCCTGCCTTCAATTTAGAATACGCGAAGATTTTAGAATTAAGGGATGTTGGCATGGGCGAGAGGGTGTGCGTTGATACGGTATCGATGATGACCATAGGCGAGGGAATGCTCATCGGTAGTAAATCAAATTTCTTGTTTCTGGTGCACAATGAATCAATAGGCTCCTCATTCACCTCACCTCGACCGTTTAGGGTTAATGCAGGTGCCGTTCATTGCTATACTGCAATGTCAGATGGGACTACAAAATACTTGTCTGAGTTAGAGGCTGGCGTGGAGATCCTCGTTGTGAGCAAAGATGGTACTAGTAGAAAGTCTACCGTAGGACGATCGAAGATTGAATCTAGACCAATGAAATTGGTAAAAGCTCAAATAGGAGATTCTTGGGGCACTGTAATCTTGCAGAATGCTGAAACAATAAGGCTAATTGCAAAAGACAATAGGTTGGTTTCTGTCACTGATCTAAAAGTCGGTGATGAAGTCTTGGCTCATACCAAATCTTCATCCGGAAGACATTTTGGTATGCCGGTCGATGAATTCATACTAGAAAAGTAAAACAGCGAACCTATTATGTTTCTAAATTTGATTTCAAGATCGTCTCTTTTGCAATGGATTATAATATGAAATTCACTCTTCATTTTTTCAAACTACGCTCTCATCTCTGCTCTCGATATTCCTAGGGGATTGGAGGCCATTCTCGTAATTGTATCTTGAATTCCTGTGACATTTTTTGTTTCCTAATGAATTCACTAATACGTCTCATGTCAACCTTCAAGTTCATCATTTTAGTATGTGATTTAATTAATTTTATTTATCATCCAGTTTATTTTTTTTAAGTATGCGGAATATGGATTGATACTTAAAGAAAAAACAATTCCATGTTACTTGAATTTCAAAACTCCATAACTCAGGGTAATTGCAGAAAAATTCTTTCAGAATTGACTGCAAATTTCATTCAGCTTACAATAACTTCTCCGCCTTATAGAAATGCCATAGATTATGAAGCGCATGTTGAGAAAAATGGCTATTATCGGGGAAAAACGAGAAAAGAAACAGGTGAATATCTCGAAGAGATGGTTGAAATCTTTAACAATAGCATTTACAGAGTCACTAAAGATGGAGGTTACTGTTGCATAGTAATTGGAAATGAAGTTGTAAATGGTACCATTATCCCGCTTCCTCATATGTTATTATCAAAGTTGGTTCAACCTTTTGGAAATTGGAACCTTCATGAAGAGATCATATGGCACAAAGTTACTGGTGGTACCAATAGATATGGATCTTTTGTAATTAATCCATACCCAAAATATTTTAGAGCCAATATTATGCATGAATTCATACTTGTCTTGAGAAAAGGAGATGTAAATAGTGGGAGAACAAATAGGAGTGATATTCTTCCTGCGAAACATGAGGAGTTTACAAAGGAGATCGCAAATTCAGTTTGGCATATTGCGCCTGTTCCACCTGGACACATAAATCACCCATGTCCATTCCCAGAAGAGATTCCATACCGCCTTATGAAGCTCTACTCGTACGAGGGCGATATCATACTTGATCCTTTTAATGGTAGCGGGCAAACCACTAAAGTAGCGCACAATTTTTCTAGACGATATATCGGAATAGATTTAATGAGTGAATATGTTGCATTGGCCAAGTCGCGAATAAATAATGAAACTCTGCATATTAGACCTGAGGCTTTGATAGCAAAGTGGCAAAAAATTCGATCGCATTATTTTACTAATTAGGAAATTCAAGTATAAGTTGTGATTGCCCATTTCTTGATGGGATCATTCTTGAAATAATCTGTATCTGAAGGAATGCGAAATGATTTAATACATCTATCAAACATGGAGCGACTAATCAAGATCCAAATTTGATGAGAAAAAATACCTTTCTTGTATTCAAAATCAAACTTCGTTCAGATTTATTCAATATTTATTTTATAAAACACTCTTGTCTACTGTTTTTTAATTAATACTTAACTAGAATTAAAGCCGAACCTTTTATAGAATTTTTTAGACATATTAGATGACCAGTTGCTTCAGACAAAATATGTTAAACTAATTCTATTAGCCCTATTACCCATTTTCACCATTTTTTTTCTGGAACACTCTCATGCTAAATTAGAAAATCATGAAATTGCAATTGTATATCCCGCTAACAACAGTTACGTTCAGGCTGGTAATCTGACCATGACGGGGACAGCATCATATAATTCTAGTCAACACTGTAATGTTTACGCTCTATGGAATGATAAGTCATCCATTCCACATGCAGCGAAGGCTACAAACGGAGATAATTATTCCATGTGGAATTTCAATTATGATTCTTCATTTCATGAAATAATTGAAGGGCCAAACAAACTCACGGCGATGCTATCATGTCTAAATTCACGAGATGAAAACATGACATCTCAATATTCAATAAATGTTCATGGCGTTACAAAGTCGAAAACATTTTCTCCTGCCATAGGCACAGGTTTACCCGATGCAGATCCAAACATGAAATTAAATAAACAGGAAAAGAATAGCGATGTATTCTCAAGTAATAATTTCGACTTTGCTATTCCAACAATCAATGAAAATAATTCAAAGATTCAAGTTACCAATTCAGACGAATTCACTGGAGTTTACAGAGCGGATAACAATAGAACATTTAATCCGAATGACACTCTAATGAACGGCGGCGTACCACCCTCGATCCTTGAAATAGAATCAAATCAAAATTCTTTTGGACTTTTGTCAAAATCCAACGATACTGGATTATCTGCAGATGCAGGAAAAGATCAAACAGTCTATGAGGATTCACCTGTCACACTTAATGGTAGTTTGAGTCTGAGTAACAATAGTGTTATCTTGTCTTACTCGTGGAAACAAATTCCCAATCCCAATATTACGATAGGTAGTGCAAATACTTTAATATGGTCATTTATAGCTCCTACTGTTTCGACCGACACTACGCTTACATTTGAACTTATTGCCACTGATAGTAAGGGAAAAATTTCTACAGATGATGTAGATATTATCGTTAGAGATAGCAGCAATATGATAAACGAGCAAAACAAGACCAGTCAGATTACGGATAATGGCCAAAATATTAGTAATAACAATGATCATGAACAAAGAAAGATTGTAATTCAAACTTTGATTGATAAAAATCATGTTGCCAAAGGAGAGGAACAACAGATAAGGATAGATCTTTTAGACGCCGACTCAGATGATAAGATAAAAAATGCAACAATAAGTGGACAAATTTTAGATTCATCAAAAAAGATAATAAAGAAATTTGCAATGAAAAATGACACAGGGAACTTGACTTTAGATATACCGGAAAATGCAAAATTAGGGATCTTTGTAGTGAAAGTTAATGGCAGCGCACCCGGTTACATCTCCTCAAATATGGAGACAAACTTTAAGGTTGAAAAGTAAGAAAGATAGATTCTAAAAAAAATACCAATGTTGCGGGATGGACATCATTTTCAGAGCATACATAATAAAATAAATATATGATATTTTAATATATTCAGAAACTGTGTAGGTAAAATACTCTCCGTAGTAACACTATTTGTAGTAATGTAAATTGAAGTTTGACAGACTGGGATATTGTCATGTTTGTAAGCGTACCCAATGCTTGCATTTATGAATTGTTGAAACTACGGATCTTATTTATGGCGTCACCGCTCAGTTTTAGAGTATACGCAGAGGAGTCATCATCAGAATAGTGGGATAATTCGTCTAGAAACTTGGTCTTGTCTTTTCCTCTCTCATAAAGACCTCCTGACTCTTTAACACATAATGGGAATTTTTGCATTTTAAGGCCATTTGAATTCAAATAATTTATGAAACGTCGGTATCCTTCGGTATCGTACCAATCAATCTGTCTTTCTTCACAGTAGGCTATCCACACATCAATAGTATTTTGAAAGAATGCCCTATCTCTTAATTGTTCAAGCAACATATTATACACTTTCTTAATATGAATCAAATTAAATATATATTTAGGTTGATAATTGGCTTTAAAAATTATAGGAGAATGCAACAAGCATTCAAGACTGTAATTAAAGCGATAATCGTAATAATCCTAGTAATAGTCGGAATCTCCGGGTTGCACAACAAATTGGAAAATTAGTTCACTGGTGGGTATTGGTGGAGTTGACAATAGGACGACCCACCAGTGTCGATGGTATTAAAAGATTAACCATAAATTTATTCATCTTAATATAAGAACGTGCCTTAACTAAGTTACACGTATTGTATTCTGGTTTGGAAAGATTTCTGTGATGGGCTAATATATTGTTGGAATCTATTTCCACGCCCTAGATCTCACCAGCCATGCACCATTGATTTTTAGTTCTAATCCGTAGTTTCTATTCATCGTTCAATTTGCAAATCGGTTTTGGCATGTCATTAAGTATGTCAAAGGTAGTATCCAGTTTCAACATCCATCCTGTTTCCATTGCGATCGTACGCCCCTATATCTTGAGCTTCATATGGAAAGCAAATTATTATTGAAACAAGACCGAAAAAATGATTCAAGTCTTCTAAGGATGGCTTGTTTGATCCGCTAGGATGTGAATGAATCGTTCCAATATATGATAAATCGAATGGAAGCTCATAGACAGGAAAACCCGAATAATATGGCCCATGCGTTGAAAAGGGAGGAATAATTAAGCCTGTTACATTGATAACATGTTTATCTTTCTTACCCTGCACAATCAGTATCCCCTCGTTGGGATGCCATGACTTTGCATAAGTAATGATACTGTCTGTAATGTGTTTTATCAAAACGACTTTTCTTTTTACTTCAGATAGTTCTTTTTTTCTTTTAGAAAACACAGTAATTATCACCATATTCCCAGTATTAAAATTAACTATTGGGCATACTTCTTGTATTTACAGGGTCTATTGAAAAGTTGGAAAATAAAGGATCTTTCGCAAAAGAACATTGGGCATGAGATCATTTATCCCTAATGAAGATAGAAATACCATTTATCAATAATCAAACGAATATCATCTATTTTTAGCTCAGGCTATGTTTTAACTCTGATAATATATCGTATAGGTGATTCTTAATACAGTAACATGTGTATAGTAATATTATGGCTGCGACAATACGTTTAGAAGAAATATTATTTGAATTCAATACGTCGTAATACTAAATAACTGTATGAATTTCTGTTAGACCATGATGAAATCGAAGAGCACTAAAATGCAGCAATACAAGTAGATTTTTATTCGAAATCACTTTCTATCCCTGATGTTAGAAACATATAATAAATAATTATTACATGTAAGCTTGGATGAAGTATATTAAAAAGCATTATTGCCGATTATTTTATGCCCAACAACATCAAAACACTCCTGGCATGCCAGAAAGCGACATATTGAGAACAAACGCTGAAAGCATTGAAGGTAGATGCTAGAAAGAGTAATTATTTTTCTTGAGGATCTGACTCCGACTCTACTTTATAATTAGAATCTTACAGTTATTATATGGACATGATTTATCAAACCATGGATAACACTAAAAAAGTTATTCTCGAGGATTAGATAATTTGATAATCGTTAAAAATCTTGTTAAGAAGTATGGAGATTTCTATGCGTTAAATGGATTAAGTTTTGAGGTCAATGAAAATGAAATATTTGGACTGTTGGGTCCCAATGGTGCAGGTAAGACTACCCTCATACATATATTAGCTACGCTGCTGAAACCAACAAAAGGAGGGGCCGTAGTCAATGGATATGATGTGCTGCATAATGCCACTAAAGTGCGGGAAAGTATAGGAGTTGTCTTTCAAGCTCCAAGTAGTGACGATATCCTTACAGGATATGAAAATCTTAAGATTCACGCGCTACTCTACGGAATACCACGTGGGACTAGGGAGAAAAGAATTTCAGAGGTGTTAAAGCTAGTGGGGTTGGAAGGTAGAAAAAACGACCAGGTAAAGAAATATTCTGGAGGCATGAGAAGAAGATTAGAAATAGCACGAGGACTCTTGCATCACCCAAAGGTCCTTTTTTTAGATGAGCCCACCCTCGGATTAGACCCTCAAAGTAGAGAAAGCATGTGGACATATATCAAAGAAATAGTAACAGAAGAAAAAGTAACAATTATTTTAACTACGCATTACATGGAAGAGGCGGATATGCTTTGTGATAGAATTGGTTTTATTAGTAATGGAAAAATAATAGCCCTGAACTCACCGTCGAATTTAAAACAGGAAATGGGCGGGGATATTGTAAAAATAAACTTTATTGGTGATATTCCTTCCACCGAAACTTTTACACGTTTCGATTTTGTTCACAAAGTAGAACTTGAGGAAAACACTGCGATTGTCTACATGGATGAGGTAAATTCAAACATGCACAGCCTGATAAAAGACTTGAAAGGAGTTCGAACGATAGAATATAAGAAACCAACTTTAAATGACGTATTCTTGAGACTTTCTGGCGATTCTTTATCCGGAGATAGTCCAGAAGGGGGATTTATGCAAAGATATGCTCAGTACAAGAAATCGTAAACTAAAAATAATATTGGGACAGCTATATGCTTTATGGCTTAGAGAATTTAAGGTATTCCTACGTGAAAGGAGTAGACTTGTCGCCTCCACTTTCAATCCTTTGTTATGGCTATTTGTTATTGGATCTGGTTTGGGATCAACGAACCTCCAAATAGGAACAGATTATCAAAAATTTATCTTCCCTGGTATCATCTGCATGTCCGTCATCTTTACTTCTGTTTTTTTTGGTTCGTACATTATCTGGGATAGGAAATTTGATTTTCTAAAGAGTGTAATGGTAGCACCATCAAGTAGAACTACAGTATTCGTTGGAAAAACTCTCGGCGGAATGACGACATCGCTTCTTCAGGTGGCTATCATATTGGTAATTGGAGTTCCTTTAGGAATTAATTATGACGCACTTTCATTACTACAAATAATATCAATTGCACTGATACTCTCATTTGGTTTGACATCATTGGGTTTAACTTTCGGGAGTTATATTGAGAGCCTAGAAGGATTTCAATTAATTGTTAGCTTTGTTGTATTTCCTTTATTCTTCCTCAGCGGTGCATTGTTTCCAATAGATAACTTGCCTGCATGGCTTAGTTTCATAACTCTCATAGATCCAGCGACGTATTCCGTAGATGCTATCAGGAATAGTATCTTACATTTAGGAACGTACTCTTTTGAATTAGATCTGCAAATACTGCTACTGTTTACACTACTCATTACTCTGCTTGGGATCTTTTCTTTTAAGAGAATGAAGGCTGTGTAATTGTAGAAATTGCGATCGTTCATTGTTTTACATTCGTATTTTTTCAATGCGAAAGGACTCTGCAAATCGGTTTAATAAAATCGATTTAACACAAGTCGTATCGAGCTACAATAGATTTGAAATTGTTAAATTTCTTCATCCAGATCTTCAAATGCTCTTGCTTTTGAAATTTCATGCAGTCGCATTGTTAATGTTCTTTCAAATTCTTTTTTGCTTAGAATCTTCTTACTGTCCAAAATCTCTATCAATGTTTCTAACTTTATAACAAACTCGTCTTCTGATGACAGTTCTTTACTAGTAATTTTTCTCTTATCCGAACGTTTCTTATTCATCCCAATCGATAATATAATGACGTCATATTAGAATAATTTCGTATAATTTGTCCCTGACTCTTAGCTAGGCCCATTCGCTTTATCGTAGAGCCAAAAACTTTGATTGATGAAGAAAGGAGGTTCACCAGATTAATTTTATCCATACTCTACGTAATACTTGTATCTTTTTTCCACTTCTTTATTTTTGCCGGATAAAGCAAGAGTGGTATGGTCTCGTACACTTTTTTTGATAAAATTTAAGAGATCATTGGAATTTGGGTCACCTTGAAATCCTGATGACAGAGCAGACTCAAACAAGTTCATAAATTCGGCTACTTTCATTCTGTATTCACCAAGTGTTGGTTTCTTGTCACCTGTTACTTTAAACCAGGTTGTTGCACTGGGAGCCGCGAATGTACGTACAAGCTCTTCAAGTACTCTTTCCATTTCAAAAAAATCCATACTAAATATCCCCTTCGTACTATTTGACTAACCAGTGGTATAAGATTATAGAGTGATATAAAACAAAATTAAATGATTATGCTCTGATAAGAATAAATTTGTGCGAAGGCTAGGGTATTCTGTATTTTGAACTATACGAAGGAAGAATTATCATCGCACAGTTTGCTTTGGATTTATTTTCTCATCTCCATAGGTGTGGCCCTTCAAGTGGGCGCCGCAAATTGGGATATTATTTGGCATGGCGTCGTAAATGTAGAATCTTTCTTTACTCCACCACATACCGTATTGTACTCTGGTGTTGGTTTGTCTTTAGTATCCACTCTTGTAGGGATAATATTTTCAATAAAACATGGTAATCACTCAACTGGATCAATTTTTTCGATCCACCACAGAATTCCTGCCCCATTAAAGCTAATTATCTTGGGATCTCTGGTTGAAGTATTCTCAGGTCAATTTGATAACTGGTGGCACTCAAATTTTGGATTTGACGGCCTCCTTAGTCCGCCGCATTTGATGCTGATAAGTGGAATGTTGCTTTCGATAATTGGTGCACTGATAGGTACACATTTGTCTGACTCTAAAACCAAATTCAAGGTAGCTTCTGAATTGATCGCATTTGGAATTCTATGGATGGTCCTCGTCAATTTTGTTTTTATGTTCACGCTTCCCTTTTCTGAAGGTCAATACTTTGATTTTAATCCCTCTCCTACGACCGCGTTGGTCCTGGGATCAACCTTGCCTGCTGTATTTACGGCCATTATTTTCTATTCAGTGCAGGGCATTTCCTTTCCTTTTCGATTGACTGCTGTAGCTGCAACCTTGATGACGTTACAGTCATCATCTACAATTATTTCCAATGTTTACTTTGCGGGTCTATTTCCTCTTTATCTTCTAAACATATTAGTTCCTTTGCTATTAGACTTCATTGCAGCTTTTACCAAAAATAATAACAAAGTACTCGGCGTTCGCCCATCTAAAGACTTCTTACGTATAGTCTTCTCAATTGCCATTTCTTTTTCCTTCATCACTTTGTATTTCCCATGGTCGGTGAATATGTTCAAAGCCTACTTTGGAATTGATCTAATTACATTTGAAAGCGTAGCGATTTTTGATCAGCTTTTTTGGAAATTCATTATACCAATTTTGATGCCGTTATCATTTGCCTCGGCTTATGCGGGAATATTGATTTGGAAAAAGTTTTACAGATGGCGCAGGCTTACCAACGTGTTTAGACTCGTTGTTAGATAATTTGGCACTTTCCTCAACATTCCACGCATTCCACATTGAATTGTCTCTCTTGTCTCACCCTTCTACAACATACTTATCAATCCAATCATAAAAAGCAAAAATATATTTTCGCAAGAAAGACCCGAGAAATATCTAATAATGAAGGAGTTAAGTCCCTAAAACATTAGAAGAAAGCGTCGATAATTAGAATGTCTAAAATTTTAGTATTTCATATAGATCAAAAAAATGATCCGTTTGTGTGCAATTCATAGATAAAAATGAGTTTCTAAATAGTTAACCTTAATAATCTTGTTTCATCAATTATTATATTGAAGCATGGAAAATAGAGATTTTCTTACACAAAGCATAATGTGGATTGTCATTTCGATAGGTATAAGCATAACAGTAGCAATGTTTATTCCATTTCCATATTCTTGGATTGTTATTATAGGAATATTTCTTTCGTGGAATTACTGGCGATTTAGAAAAATGAACAAGATGGGCTCAGGAGTGGGAATGTTTGGCTCTCTGTCATCTCCTTTTTCGGGTAACTCAGTAAATTACTACTGTATGAGCTGTGGCACAAAGCATAGAGAAGCAGCATGTCCACGATGCGGTTCTAAGATGAAGAGAGTCGGCTAAGTACAAATTTTGTGTTATCCAGATTATGTCAATATCGTGAATCATGTATCCTGTAGATAGATTTGTAACTGAAAACTAGTTAAAGAAATTCGCTTATTCTGCACTGCTGTAAAGAAACGGGGCATTCCTGTTTCATTCTAGAGATTTGTTCCATTAGTTTCTCAAAACCAAATTCAATATTCCTATTAAAAATCTCATATTTGAGACTGCTCATCACTTTATCGGCATAGCGTTCATCTACAGTTAGATTATTCTCATGTAGAATGGGTTCCTGAAAACCATATATTTGCTCGTACTCTTTAATCGCCCACGATAAATCAATTAGTTCTAAAACTTCTCTAATTCTAGGCCAAATATCATATCTCAGGCGAAGGACCGATCCAGATATATTTCCTAGGCCTGATTGCTGACATTTATTGACAATATTCCTAATTTGTTGCTCACCATCAGTAATGAATGGAATAATGGGATCAATATTGACACAACACTTAATCCCAGACTCAACAAACTTATTTATCGTCTCAAAAATTCTTGAGGCTGGAGGCGTTCCTGGTTCTATTATGCGTCTTAATTTTTCATCTACAGTTGTTATAGACCAAACTATGAAACAATCATCAGAGTATTTACTAAACAGGTCGAGGTCTCGTTCGATCAATGATGATTTGGTGAAAATGTAAAATGGAATATGGTACTGTTGCAATACTTGGATACATTTTTTTGTGATACCAAACTTCGCCTCTGCAGATTGATAGGCGTCTGTTGCTGATGATATCATGACCGGTAACATTGAAGTATTTTTCCATTTGTTCAATTCAGATTCTAGAATTTCAGCGGCATTTATTTTACCATAAATCTTGTCATAAAAATTTGGCGACCATTTGTACGTTGCGTAGCAATATCCGCATCTATGCTGGCATCCTTGATATGGGTTTATTGTTAACCCTAGATGTGACCCAATCTTGAAATGATGAATTATTGATTTTGAATATTTTCTTTCAATTATAGGTGCCTTGTTAGAATACCACAACAGTACTTTCAGTGAAGTAAAGTTAATTAGTATTGAAATACCTGTGGACGAGGGAGAGGGGAATATAGGAGTTTAAGAGTCATCCAATCTTCTAATTAGTGGATTTTCAGCTTTATTTACTATTGATTGAATGAAATTAAAAACAGGTTTTACATCAGAGAGATGACCGCTTATTTCAAATCTTATGCCGCCCTGTATTCGAATTTTAGAAGTTTTGAAGAATATCCCTTCTTCATTATATTCTATACCATAAATGCTCTCAAGTCTTTCACTTATTACATCTGGCGATTTAAAAAAACGTCCTCTTTCTGAATATAATAGTATTCTTAGATTTGTGACGATGATATGGTATTTCTTTTCTGTACATTTGAGCTTCGTCTTACTTCTGAACATTATGTTCTCTTGAGGGAGTAATATTTCCTTAAGTGCCAAGAATCATTATGTAAAGCAGTCGGTTATATCCATAAAAGTTGAATCATTTTATTTATTCTACTAACAAATGTCAATGATCGTAAATTCTATTAAAATGTTTTATAACAAGTATCAATTTGGATTTCTTATTCATCGTGAATTACATAGTAACTTTAACGATTCTATATTTGGGGTATCAAGGATGGGTAACTCATGCTTTAAATCCAATCCAATTAATAATACGACTACCCCCCTTGATTGTTATTTATCGTATTCATCAGTTAAGAAACAAGTAATAACCTGTGCATCCCATCGAATGCCCTAAAAATAATGTAATAATAATTCTCGCAAACAGATTCGGTGGAGTTAAGGTAATTATGATTCTTGTAATTGCCCTTTGCAGTTTAGGTATTTTGGGGATTTAATGGAAATGATCGATGTAATAACTGTACGAGTGATTAGAAAATACCATCAACATTTAAATCTCAACCATATCTATCTTGTACTCATGTATGGTATCCATAACGCTATTTTGCAAATGCCAACTGGATATGAATTTCTAATAATCATAGTTATCATCGTAGTTTTGTTTTTCGGTGTCAAGAAAATTCCTGAATTAGCAAGGTCTTTTGGAAAGGCAACAGCGGAATATGAAAAGGCAAGAATTGAAGCTAAAAAAGAACTGGATCAAATTCGGGGAAAAGACAAGGTCGGGCGCGAAAAACTCGAGGAGATAGCAGAATCGTTAGGTATAGACTATACAAATAAGAATGATGATGATCTTAGGAAGGCAATCGAAGGCGCTGTTAATAAGGAAAAAAGTTAATCCTCACCTTACACCATTCAATAATAAATGAGTAAATATTAGTTGACTTTTGTTGGAAAATTTTAATTATGACATAATCTTCTGCTTGCATAAACATGATTCATCCTGATTCGATAGCTGACGTTATAGAGAAGTATGATCTAAAGAATATACACATGGCAGTAATCGGTAGTCATTCTGCACTAGAAATAATGGATGGTGCAAAGGACGAAGGATTGAGAACGGTTTGCATTTGTCAGAAAGGAAGGGAATTACCCTATTTGAGATTCAAGAGGTTAGCGGACAAAATAATTTTGGTAGATAAATTTTCGGACATGGTTTTCAAAGAAAATCAAGATAAACTCAGGGAATTGAATAGCATTATAGTACCGCATAGGGCGTTCACAGCCTATCTTGGTTATGACTCAATTGAAAATGATTTATTGTTGCCAATACTTGGAAATAGACTATTATTTCGCGCAGAAGAAAGAAGTTATAATAAGAATCAGTACTTGTTATTGGAACAAGCTCAAATAGCTCACCCAAAGATTTATAAAAATTACACCGAAATTGACAAACTCGCCATTGTAAAAATTCAAGAATACACGAGAAAGCTGGAAAGGGCCTTTTTCATAGTCAGTTCAATGCAAGACTATCTGGAAAAATCTCAAAAGAAAATAAGAGAAAAAATTATCACAAGCGAAGATCTCAAAAATTCTGTAATAGAAGAGTTTGTCCTTGGAACCTATTTTAATTTTAATTTTTTCTCCTCCCCCTTGACTCCCGAAACCGAATTCTTAGGCATTGAGAGAAGACTTCAGACTAATCTTAATGATCTGAATGCCATACCTGCAAAGCAACAACTGGAATTTGATACAGAAGTAAAACATATTGAAATAGGCCATACTCCTGCAAGCATAAGAGAATCTATGCTAGAAAAGGTCTTTGAGCTTGGCGATAAATTTACAGCCGCTGTGAGAAAGGAATATCCTCCCGGAATTATCGGACCTTTCTCCTTACAGAGTATTGTCACACCAGAACTAGAGATAGTCGTATATGATGTATCTCTCAGAGTTCCTGGAAATCCAATCATGGCAACTACATCACCGTATACCAAATATTCTCATGGCTACACATTTGGTATTGGCCGCAGGATCGCGATGGAAGTTAAGGCGGCATTAGCCTCTAACATGCTGTCAAGAATAATTACTTAATTTAGCAATTTACTGTTCGATCGTTTCTTCAAACAGATTTTTTCTTACTTTTATTGGTACATCAAAAAATGCAGCTAGCGCTATAGAATCTGACGCACGATAATTTCTCAATGTGATTACCTCCTTCCGAGTTTTGAAATAAAGATTAGACCTTAAAACAGGACCGTTTCTGTATATTCTTACCTCTATCAGTAATAGATCCTGAAGGGATGAAATATCTTCAATAAGGTTATAGATTGTGGGTATAGTGCTCTTGTCTCCTTCTCTAAATCTTAGAATATGCCTTGCGACTTCTCCTGAAAACGCACGTATTGGAAACTCCCTTCCATCATCTGATTTCAAAGTCAATAGTCCTTCAAGACCTAGTTTATCAACGAAACCAACAAAGCTTATCGACGCTGTAATAAAACCGTCACTTGTGAAAGTTTCGTCCATGTCTTTTTTTATACGGCGGTAAATTTAGACTTTATCAAAAAACTAATCTTAGTTCGAATTAACTTAATATAGATTAGATTCCCTATGATAACTTTAACCTACACTTGGTTGTTTGCCATGCTCGATAATTACCAGTTGCTGCACAATAGAGGCCTACGGATTATTACAATCGGCGTATTTTCAATAATTTTTGCTATCTCAATATACTCATTATTAAGTTCAAATCAATCGTCAGCGGACGTTTCAAGACTGTACAACTTGGCTATAGCCGATATTTTCTTGATATTGGTTTCCTTAATTACCATTGGTTATGGATTATATCTGGCACTTCATTCTGAATCCATAAAGTCCGAATCCAAAAAGAGCTATCTTGCATACATTTCTAGGATCTTGACGGACAAGACTTACTGGAGAATTTTTGTTATTTCTTCTGTTGTTTACGGTATTTTCTTTGGTTTCTTGTCTCAAATTCTCATCTATCATGAAGATATTGAAGGTGATGTTGTTCCATCTATTTCTATCACACTTTGTTGTAATTATCCTGGCTATGTTCCGATGATAACAGTATTGCTGAGTGACTCATTTTCGATATTGATAATCCCTCTGAATCTGATACTCGCAATATCTGTATCGTCAATGGTTGGCTTTAATTTTGCACTAAATTTACACTTTCTCAGGATGTTTAGGTATCAGGCTCAAAGAAAATTCTCAGTCGTTTCGACTTTTGGCATATTCAGTGGATTATTTATTGGTTGTCCTACTTGTGCAGGAAGTTTATTTTCATTCATGATGGGGTTCGGTACAAGTGCCGTTATCTCTGGATTAGCTCCTTTTCAAAGTTTGTTCATAGCAATAAGCATTCCGATTTTGTTAGGGACTCCGCTCTTGATAATACGCAAGATAATAAACAATGAGACGTGTGATATCATTGGTAACAAATAGACTTTGCTAGTTTACGGAAATGTTCTCATCAAATTACATGGCAAAAATCAACAGCAAAAATTATTCAAAAATTGTAAGAGTATTGGATTGTTCCTTCAAAATTTTTTCGAATTTCAGAATGTCTATATCCTTGAACGGTCTCATTTTAGGTAATTGTGGAGGTTCTTTTACTTTCTCTAATATTCCTCTAGAAATTAACTCCGCCTTTAATTTTTCACGAAGCTCTGGATGACATAACTTACTATGAAAAATACTGCCCCACCCTTGTAAAAACATCTCTTTTATATGCAGGTCCCCCTTTTCTTCATGAAAATGTGGATTGCGTGTTTCAATTTGCATAACCTCTACTCCTTTCTCCATGGTATCCTTATGTTCAGGAGGCGTTATTCCACCAAATTGTTCCAATAAATTGACTATTTCATAAGGTTCTATCGAAAAACCGGACGAGTAAGTCAATAGCTCTGCTAGTTGAATAGACATGCAATGTTCTCCAGAATTTCCTGTTCTAATAACTTCTGTTTCAAATCCGGTGTAATACGATATCATGAAATTTAGGAATTGATTTGTCATTTCAGAAACTCTTCCAAGCTTGGAAAATCGTACACCAGACTCCGAAATCTTTGGCTTGTATATCCATGATACACGAACCATTGTGTATGGTGTGGTTGATAACGCAATACCCGAAGAAAATATTTTTGTATACTCGTTGACCGCACCTGGCACATAGTTGTCAGAATCAACGAATCCAACGTATTTTTTTCCCATCATTTTTGAAAGGAGCATGCCAATGAACATTCCCTCTCCTTTCCCGCTACGTATCTTATTTTCAGAGTCAAAAAGATCAGTATATCCGAGTTCTTCTAAAGCCTTTACAAGACCCGCATCTTTCTGATGTATGATAACTGATTTTTTTTCCGCGAATCTATTAAATTGCTCAATAGCCTGTTTTTCTAGTTTGTACCTGTCAATCGGTTCTCTAGGACTATTAGATACAATTATTGTCAAGCAATCATGGGGGATGCCGCTTAGTACTCCTTCTAAGAGCTTTAAACGTTCTCCTTTTATAGGAATGACAATCGACATTTCAGATTCAATTTTAGATATTATTTCATCATCAATAGAGCGAATTACTTCAGATTCGGTCTTTGGATGCTTGTTCTTGTGTCCAGAGTCCAGTTCATATACACGTTGCACTCCGTGTAGACTTACTGATCCGAATCTTTCTGTGAATCTCGGGACATCAAGCTTCATATCTTTAATTCAGTCATGCAATATTTATTGCAATTCTATATAAATCAATAATTTTATCTGCAAATATCATTATCGAACTAAATTGACAAGCGCTACATCGAACCGGTAAGAATATTTGGAAATACGAGGTAAAAGTCATCGTATGTGTAGATTGCCTACTATGATCATTATACTTTACTTAGAAATCGTGCGTTTGTATCGTAAAATTAGTTAAAATCAGTCGTCATAATACAGCTATTTAGAATTTCATCAAATTTCAACTTTCAGTGTTCGAAAAAAGATTGTCTGATGGCAAATTAATAATGTTCTTCAAAACGGAACAATTATGAAAAATACTATAAATATTCATTAATTGAATCTGTAAAAATCACTAATTTAAAAATACTACTATATCTCAATTTAGTAAAAGTTCAATCAATTTTGTTACTTACACATTTAGTTAATTCGCTAAAAAATAATAGTAACATGACTACTTCTACTGTTGAAATCTATGTTTCAACATACAAAGTTTCGTTTTCTACCACGACTTTGTGGCTTTGTAGTGGTTTTAATTTTTGTGGGAATGAGATTAACGCTCCAGTCTTGACATCCCATTTTGCTCCATGCCACGGGCACGTTAATTCACTGTTTTTTAATTCACCTTCATGAAGTTCTGCCCCTGCGTGAGTACAAATATTATCAATTGCGTAATAATTTCCATCCAATTTCGTTACCAATATTTCTTTTCCACCAGCTGTTATATGCTCCAATTTTCCTTCTTGAATTTCTGCAGTTTTTCCGACAACTACTTTTGCCATAATAACATGCATTATTATGCATTATTTTAACCTAATTTGTCGAAATCGCGTAATTAATCAGATATCTTAATATACAATATTTCAACTTTAAAGTTAATTAAGAATGAGGCCAGATGACCAATATTGAATATTCCAGTGAACTTGAATCAATTACTAATAAGAATCTGGTATGGATAGATATTCAAAAACCCACTAGAAAAAAATTAAAAATGCTGGAAGGTAAATACCCTTTCCACGAACTAAATATTGAGGATTGTCTATCGAAAATACAAATACCAAAAATAGACAGGTATCAGGATCAAATTTTTGTAATTTTACACTTCCCGACTGTGGATAAGGATAAGAGTATTCCACGTTCAACTCAGCTTGCAATCTTTGCTGGACCTAACTATCTCATTACCGTACAGCAAGGCGAACTAAAACCAATCACTGAAATGTTCAACCTTTGCAAAGAAAATGAAAGGCAGAAGGAAACCTTCATGGGTTCTTCATCAGGGTATCTATTACATAGCATTATAGATCTTATGGTAGATGATTTATTACATGTATTAATGAAGCTAGAAGGAAATCTGGATGACATTGAGGATCTCGTCTTTGATGAAAAAGTCGCAGTAGCAAAGGATATTTCTTTATTGCGAAGAGAGATAACGACTCTCCGAAGAGTAGTTGTTCCCTTAAGAAGAGTAATATTGGAGTTGAGCAAAGAGATGCAAAGATTTTCGGAGGAAGATTTGACCGATTATTATGATGACGTTAAGGATCATACGGAAAAGGTTCTTGAAGTTCTTGAGGAATCAAAAGAAACTATAGAAATTTTCAAAGATACAGATTTCATGTTAAGTACAGAAAAATCAAACAGGATTTTAGCAACTCTTACTATCCTATTTACACTTTCCATACCTGCAACAGTAATTGGGGCTTACTATGGTATGAATGTTAATCTTCCTGGCGGTATTCTCACAGGAAGTCCAGTTTTTCTTGGTCCATATACTTCATTCACAATTTTACTTATGGTTGCTATAATCCCTTCACTGGCAATGGTTTGGTATTTCAAAAGATTGGGTTGGGTTGGCCGGTAATGAAATATTAAACAACGAATACATGAACAATGACTACATAATTTGTCTTCAGTTTTCACTTATCTTCATGTTGAATCAATGGACTCAAGTCTATGCTGAAAAATGTGCGAAGTATTCCTAAATACGAATCGACAGGAGGTGGAATCTCATCTTCACATGATGCTTTCATATTCCAAGCATTTATCCAGATTATCATCGAATATAGAATATTTAGAAATCGTTTATACCGAGCTGGAACAACTTCCAAATTTTCCAGGTATTTATCTCCCAACATCCAAGCTGCGGTAAAATCGAGACATTTTTGACCGTAGATTGCCTTGATTTGTTCTTCAATACTATTTGCGAACTTGAATGGAGTACGAGATACAAAAAATGGGAAATCAATTTTGTCAGGCATAATCATATCTGGTGGGGACCAAATCGAAATTATTCTGCTGCCTTTTTTTAACTCTGTAGAAAATTTTTGTATCATTTTTTTTATGACAGTATCATCGTGAAACCAAAAAAGGAACACATTACCATCAGAGATATCCACTTTTCTTATGTCGTCGATAATGACTTTAACGTTTCCTACATCTCGAGTTTTCTTAATAAGTTCAGTGACTGATTTTTTTCTCTTTTCTATACCAATTGCCTTTTTCACTTTGTATTGAGTGGAGGCAATGTAGACAGCATTACTATTTCCACAACCAAGATCATAAAAAATATCATTTTTGTTTAGGCGCGCAAGTCTTAGCATTCTTTTAATAACATTATCTGGCAAGCTGACATTGTTTCCTGTAATAACCGAGTTTGGCAAAGTTGATACGAATTCACTAATGTTCATTATGTATCGCTATATTCATGATTTGAATATTGAAGTATGATATAAAAATGGAACTGAGAAAAACATTCCAAAATCATCAAGGCTCCTTATGGTATTGCTGACAAAGTTAATAATAGACACTTAGATTTCGATATTTGTGAACTGCCTTTACTGCGGTCATGTTTATGTGGCTCATGAATTAGAAAAGAACAAAGACAAACTAAACTCCGTATTCGAAGTAGGAAAGTGTTTGATAATGGGATGTAATTGTACCAGCTATGTTGACAAAATTGAAAAAATTGACGAAGAATTATTATGAGTTTATTCTACTTGATTTTAAAAGAATTTGATTGTTTTCTCCCTCATCAAGTCCTAAGATTTAGTAAACCGGAATTAATAGAAAATAGTTGGTAGATATGAGAAATAGCCAATTTCTGAACCTAGTTTTGCCATTTGTATCAATGGGGTTAATCTATGCGACAATGCTAATTGGTGTTTATATCTCGTCTTTAAATAGCGGAATTGCATGTCCAGATTGGCCCCTATGTCCGAATGGATTTTCATATCCCCCTGATAAATTTTTCTATGAGCATTTTCATAGGCTTGTGGCTATTATTGCTGCTATTTTTACAGGTATTACTTTAATTTTTGTTAGAAAAAGCAAATGGAGATTAAATAGACTTGTAGTTGCAATTCTTACGTCATTACTGAGTGTACAGATAGCCATGGGATTTTTTGTAGTATCGACCAAATTGAATCCTTATGTAGTTGCAATACATCTCTCGATTGGAGTAACAATTTTTTCACTTATTTTTCTCCTGCTTAGGGAATCTTATGTTGAAATCAAGAAAAAAGGATCTTAGATCTAAAACCATCTTGAATTATTACCATAATAAGAACATCATTTTCAACGTCAATACATTTTCAACATCAATATCAAAGAGTAATAGTGAGAATTAGTGATAAATTCTATTTTCCTTGTTGGAGGAACATTAATGGACGAAGAAAATTTCTATTCATTCATTGATTCTAGATTACTCTACCTATTAAATCAGTTAGGATCTAGAATTGATATCCGTAACTATTGCACCATCAAGAATGATATCATAAGGAACCGGAAATTGCAAATAGGAGGCATTGAGGAATTAGTTGTACAAATAAGTAAGGCATTGATGCCTGTAGGATACGAAAAGATTATTCTAAAATATATTCTGCCATCGATAGAATTTGCACAGAAACATTTTCTGTATCCTTTCGATGATGCAAAAACGACGTTAGAATTTCTGTCTAAAAATTTTAGGTTACTCTTAATTGATAACCAAGACAACAAAATATCAAGAACTTTGAAATTCTATAATCTGGACAAGTACTTCGATTGTTGTATTTTACCTGACATGGCAAGAGATCCCAATAAGAAAATTTTTAAATTGATTCTAAACATGTTAAAAATTAATTCAAAAGAAGCCATATTAATTGGAGATAGATTGGATACTCATTTACTGATGGCAAATAAGTTGGAAATTATTACCATTCTGCTATCTCACTCTCCATTCAATATACAAGTTCCCAGAAATCAAAATGAGCTACCAACACTCACTTTGAATAAATTGTCTGAACTTCCGGACACAATTTCAGCAATTAATCAAAACTAGATGCTCAATGGCCCTTAACCTCTCCGTCAACAATACCTGCTCGTATGTCCACAAACACTTTGCTCATTTCATTGTCGTCTAATCTGTGACTCGAATGAAACATGGAATGAATTGAGCCGCCTCCGTCACCATGTTTTCTTGGTACTATGTGCACATGTAAATGTGGTATTTCCTGTCCTGCATCTTTACCATTATGAATAGCTATTAGAGTACTTTGCGTACCTGTTCCCCTTTCGAGGTAAGCCGATAATTTATGTACCAAACTAAACAAAGGCGTAACCTGATCAAATTCAACTTCTTGTAATTTTTCATAATGTCTTTTTGGTATAACCAGTGTGTGTCCGGAAGTCAATGGAAAGGTATCAAGAAATGCAATTGCTTTTTCATTTTCGTCTATTATTTTCGCATCTATTTTCTTTTGAGCAATCTTACAGAAAATGCAGTTATCCTCAATTGTTGAACTCATGCATAGTTATTAGTCTATCAAATAATAAAATATTTCGAATTTTTTAATTACTTGTGGATTAAGCTATTTGTGTTGAAATATTGAATAGCGACGTGATGTGTTTCGCTGCCACATACTTATTTATATTATTATTAATGGTAACCATCGGTTTTTCCTTATCATTTACAAATCCAATTATCTGCGGTTCAAAGTTATGTTTTTTCAGATCCTCCAAAATTATCGGTGCGAGTTCTTCGCTTGAAATTATAAGATGACATCCATTGGTGGATGCCGTTGAATTTGAGACAAGGAATTCATCAGTGGCAAACTTGGCCAATTCCTCATGTATTATCGGAAGTTCATTTATTATAATGTGAGCGTTTGAAATTTTGGCCAAATTGAGTAAAGCCAAAATCCCATCTGAACCAACCGGATATACACCGACTATATTGGCATTTGTATCAAATTCCTTTCCAAAACCAGCACAATATTTTGAAATTATCTTGCCCAAGGAAAAACGCGGTTGAGTCAAAGATTTTATTATTTCATCTTTGATATTTTTATCAATTGATTGATGTTTGCCTAAGATTGAGTTCATTTCACCAATCTGACTTATTGTATAAATACTGAGCGGAGTTAGGGATCCAAATTTATTTGTCAGGATCAATACCATGCCCGGTTGAATCAGATCGTATCTTACTGGCAATTCTTTGGTAGAGTGAGCATAAGCTGTTGCCCCAAAGAAAAGTTTTCCTAATTTAAGTGAACTGTAATCATCAAGTAATAGATCATATTTTGCCGCAAACATGTCAATGTTTGATCTTAATTTGTCTAGCAGGCTTTCGTCGGGAGCATCATATATTGGTATTATCTTAAATCCTGACGTACAACCAAGCAATAGGAGATTTTCAAGAGCTGAAGCTAGGGCAATTGACGTATTGACGATTGAATCTGGTTCTTCATCAGGATCAATTAGTTTTCCAGATGAGATATTAATCGCAGTATATCCTAGCTTATTTCCTCTATGTGTGTCAATGTAGTCAACCAATGCAAATTGAGAATCGTACTGGGACGTAGTTGACACTACAAGTCTTCTTAACGGATGCTTAGGAGGTTTCCTTCCATAAAAATCATCTAAGAGGTGGGAAAGACTTTGCTGATCTTCGGCGACCTCATTGTGAATCCTCATTAATGAAATTAGTTTCTTATTTTTCAAATCCTCTGTGATCGATTCATTGACTTTGTATATTCTGCGTGTAATGTCTGGACTTTTTCCGCTATAATGGAATGAATCAAACCACGACAGGTCGGCCCATGAATTGTGCTTTATCTTCTCAAATGATTTATCCAGTGTCAAATTATCAACTTCGTTGGAGCAATTTGATATCCATCCTATTGGATCAAAGCCTAAATTCTGATATTTGAATATACTTTGCCAAAAGTCATGAGCCAAAAACTAGAACCTCCACATATCACTCATATACAACACTAATAATGAATCTTCCTAATGGATAAAACACCTCGAGTATATTTGCGTTAGATAGCTTTATTATATTAAACCGACAAAAAGAATAATAATTATAAGCCTATTTTTCTCAAATTAGAAATAGTGCAGATAAACAATAATGATGGGGAGGCTCTGAATGCTTTGGTAAATGAAATAAACAATATTGCAAAGGAAATGGAATCAAAAGCCGCAGACGAGATCCTAAAATGGGGATTTAAGAAATACGGTGACAGAATGGTACTTGCATCAAGCTTTGGTGCGGAAGATGTTGTATTAATTGACATGATGTGCAATATTAACAGGAAGCTGACTAGAGTCTTTACCCTGGATACGGGTAGACTTAATCAAGAAACTTATGATCTTATTGACAAAATAAGACTAAAATACAATATTAAAGTTGATGTATATTTCCCAAAATCAAGTGATGTTGAGGAGATGGTCGCAAATAAAGGAATGAATCTAATGTACGAGAGCGTAGAAAATAGAAAACAATGTTGCAATATTAGAAAAATTGAACCTTTAAAAAGAGCTCTTAAACAATTCGATTGTTGGATCACTGGATTGCGCCGAGAACAATCGTTAACCAGAAACAGTATATCAAAGATTGAAATTGATACGTTGAACAACAATATCATTAAGTTAAATCCATTGGCAGATTGGACTAATGAAGAAATTTGGAAGTATATCCAGGAAAACAAGATTCCTTATAATGAACTACACGATAAAGGATATCCTAGTATAGGCTGCGAACCATGCACAAGAGCTGTGATGCAGGGAGAAGATCCTAGAGCTGGAAGATGGTGGTGGGAAAATGACACTCACAAAGAATGTGGTCTGCATTGGAAAGAAGGTAAATGATTATTTTTGACAGGTAGTCTAATTTTACCACATGGTGGTAAATTAATAAATAGATATATTCAAAAAAAGTCTGATGATTTACTCACATTTGAAGTATCATCCGATATTAGAAATGATGCTGAAAACATAGCCACTGGTGTCTTTAGTCCACTTGCTGGCTTTGTTGGCCAGGAAGATTTCCTGAATGTACTTAAAGAAGGACGATTGAGTAGCGGAGTTCCTTGGACTATACCTATTGTACTTGATACGGAAAAACAAATTGCAAAGCAAATGGAGGATTTAGGGGATGTCATACTTTGTTCGGATGGCCAAAAATTTGGCATATTCCATGTACACGAAATTTATGAATATACCAAACAAGATATGGCAAATGCGGTTTATGGAACTACAGATACCAATCATCCAGGGGTGAGCCGACTCTTTAAAATGAAAGAATTCCTTGTAGGTGGAGAGGTGGAAGTTTTTCAAATGAAAGAGTACGATGAATTCCAAAAGTTTAGAATGCATCCATCAGATACTCGTTCAGAAATTTCGAAACGAGGTTGGAAAAGCATTGTAGGTTTTCAAACTAGAAATGTGCCACACGTAGCCCATGAAATGCTACAAAAGGCAGCCTTGAACATTTATGATGGGTTATTCCTCAATCCGTTAATAGGCAAAAAAAAGATAGGAGATTTTACAGACGATTTGATAATAAGCGCATACGAATCATTGATAGATAATTATTTTCCAAAAAATAGGGTATTATTTTCGACAACCCATACATCAATGAGGTATGCGGGTCCACGAGAAGCGATACATCACGCAATTATGCGGAAAAATTTTGGCTGCACACATTTCATTGTAGGAAGGGATCATGCCGGTGTTGGTAACTATTACCCACCATTCGCGGCCCAGGAAATCTTCCAAAAGTATCCTGATTTGGGAATTACTCCAGTAATCTTCCCATCTTTTTATTTTTGTAAAAAATGTATGTCCTTTGCGAATGAAAAAACATGTCCGCATGGAATAGAATCAAAAGAAGAATTGAGTGGAACGATGATGAGGAAAATGGTAAATTCTGGTAAAATACCTGAAAAGCACTTGATGCGGCCAGAAATAGCAGACTTAATTCTTAAATCAGAAAAACCATTTGTAGTTGAGTGAAATTGACAGGGTTATTGAAGGTTGGAATTATTGCATTTGTATTGTTCTTAATTTTCCCAATTGTGTCAATTAGTGGACAGAGTAGTATTCATGATGTAATTAAAACAAAGAATTCTGAAAGATTTGTCGTTGATTATGATGCATCCAATGCATATAGAAGACAACCATTAGTATACGACCTTTCAAAACCTATACCAACCAATTGGCAGTTGACTATTCAAAATAATTTAACCTACTCAAATTTAGAAAATCCAAAAACTGTAATAAAGATTCAAGAACCTGCGCCCAGTGAAAAGTTCATAGAACTAGCAATGTTTGGTGATAAAACTGGAAAGTTCTGGGCAGCAATTAACACCAATGAATCAGGCTATATACGGGTATATGAGCGAGAAAAAGACGGATGGTCTAGGGATCAACCAATATTTGTAGCCCATGCAAACAATCAAGGTCTGACGATTACGAATGGTAAGAGAATCATAATTGACAAGCTGTCGGTAAATGATTTTGTTGTTGGATCGGTATCGATATATGGTAAAGATGAATTAACTGATCCAGACAATTCAAATCGCGGTACAATTTCATTCGACATCATATTTGGTAACCCTGCAGAATCCCCATTGTATTACGTGCCATTAATAACGATGATTGCAATTGGCTCAATTGTATTGGTATTAATTATTAGAAAAAAAAGAGACTAGCTATTTTTTGAATAATATTTGCACATTTTTGTCAACTGACAAACATTGCACTTGGGCTTTATTGGCAAGCATATATTCTGGCCAAACGTTACAAATGTTTCATTCACTCTAATCCAATATTTTTTGTCTATTGATCTTTGTAGGACATCTTCCGTTTCCTCAGGATTTTTTGTATTTACAATTCCAATCCTGTTGGAAATTCTATGAACATGTATGTCTACCGGAATGGCAGCCTTCTTAAAACCATAGACCAGCACACAATTAGCAGTCTTTCTTCCGACTCCAGGAAGCGTAAGGAGGTCATCTAGATTAGATGGTACCTCGCCATTATATTTTTTGATTATTATTTGTGATACTTCTTTTAGTCTAGAGGCCTTAACATTATAAAAGCCAATTTTCTGTATCAGTTTCTTTATGTCACTTAAATTTGCTCTAGATAGCTCATCAGGATTTTTGAATCGAGAAAATAGCGCTTTAATCACGACAGTAGTAACTTCGTCCCTAGTTCGTGCGGACAATATTGTTCCAATCAATATTTTGAATGGGTCACCATCTTCCTGAATTTGCAGATTTTTCAGAGCAGTAGGTCTTACAAGATTATTATACCTAAGGGTGCTCTGCATTAATGAAAATAGCTTACTGATATTTAGCACCATATTCGAGACTCCTTATTTTATTCTCAATATGGATAACGTTACAAAAAAGTTTTTGGGAGAAATTTCTATCCTTTCTTTTGTTTTATTCTGGCTCGGCCAGTTTTTCGTGGTGCGATATTTCCCACTTTTCTTCCAGGAGGTGTTGTCCTTCCGACTGATGATTGGCGACCTACGTGCTGATGTCTTCCACCACCATGTGGATGATAAACCGCAGCTTGTGCTATTCCCCTGACTTTGGGATAAAGCTTGCCGTGTGCAATCATGTATTTAGCTTTGTTTCCAGCTTTGAGAAATGGCTTTTCCTTTCGACCTGCACCAGAAACAATTCCTATCATTGCCTTACATTTTGGATTTAATGTAGTAAATTTTCCGGACGGTAATTTTACCGACACACCTTGAGAGGTATGGGAAAATACAATGGCAGATGATCCAGCGGATTTCACAAGTTTTCCTCCATCACCAATGTTCCTTTCTAGATTACAAATCAGCGTACCGTCTGGAATAGATTCTAGGGCCAAAATATTATTCGGTTTAAAGTCAACATTATTTCCGATTTCGATTTGTTCTCCAACTTCCATGCCGTCCGGAGCAGGTAAGTAGCTGACCTCATTATCAAATTTGATTTTAGCCAATGGTGCGTCCCTGCCTCTTTCGTGAACAATGTCAACTATCGAACCAACTCGCTGTTCAGTCAATTGTAAATTTGGATACTTGGCAGGTACAATTTTTCCTCTTATTACGGCCTGAAATTGTTTACCTCCTTTACCCCTTCTACGTACTAATGGTCTTTTACCCAAAACGGTCCAATCGAATTAATCATTATCATCATGATTTTAACGTTTTGGTAGGTGCAATACCAGATGCCTAATTACAACACAAATCTAATTTTTCTGTAGTAAAAAAATATGAAAAGACTCGTGCTTTTCCTACAAGCACAGCGTTGGAAAATAGAATATAGTCATCTGGTAATTGGATTACTAAGAATATTGAAGAGCATTCCTCGACAAAGGTATAAAGATAGCTACGATAGTACTTGATTTCGTGAGTCAAAACACTCTCTCGCTGAAGGTTCTCGAAGCATATACTCGAGACGTAGGTCGTGGAGTGGCTAGAATCGATTACGATTCAATGGACTCGTTGACTGCATCTACTGGTGATGTTATAGAGATCCGAGGAAAAAGAAGGACTGTCGCAAAATGTTTACCGCTTTACCCTTCAGACGAGGGCAAAGGCATTGTAAGAGTGGATGGGCTAGTGCGAAACAATGCAGGTGTAGCCATTGGAGATACAGTAATTGTGAAAAAGATAAAGGCCGTTCCAGCAGAAAAAGTAATTGTTGCCCCCTTGGAGGCCATACCACCTATCGACGAACGTTACCTTGCTGACGCACTTGAAAGTGTACCACTAATTAAAGGAGATAATGTCATGGTTCCATATTTTGGAGGCAGACTTACTTTCCAAGTAATTGGAGTGACCCCTGCATCAGATGCTGTATTGGTAACCCAGAAAACAATATTCCATATAGCTGAGAAAGGTGAAACCCTGAGAGGTGTTCCTCAGGTAACTTACGAAGACATTGGTGGCCTAAAAGAAGAGATCCAGAAGGTTAGAGAAATGATAGAGTTGCCGTTACGACATCCTGAAATCTTTGAAAAATTAGGCATTGAAGCACCAAAGGGTGTATTGTTGTATGGGCCTCCAGGAACGGGAAAAACGCTTCTTGCAAAGGCAGTTGCGAACGAAAGTAATGCTCATTTTATAAGTATCTCTGGACCAGAAATTATGAGTAAATTTTATGGTGAATCTGAAGCACGATTAAGAGAGATTTTCAAGGAAGCCAAAGAAAAGGCGCCTTCTATTATATTTATTGACGAAATAGATTCAATTGCTCCCAAAAGAGAAGAAGTTACTGGCGAAGTCGAGAGGAGAGTTGTATCTCAATTATTGTCGCTCATGGACGGACTTGAAGCAAGAGGTAAGGTAATAGTAATTGCGGCTACAAATCGTCCAAATGCTATAGATCCGGCACTGAGACGACCGGGTAGATTTGATAGAGAAATTGAAATCAAAGTACCTGATAAGCGTGGAAGATTGGAAATATTGCAAATTCATACAAGAAACATGCCTCTAGACACTGATGTAGAACAAGATAGAATTGCCGCAGTAACACATGGTTTTGTCGGAGCGGACCTAGAATATCTTTGCAAAGAAGCAGCAATGAAGTGTTTGAGAAGATTGCTCCCTGAATTGAATTTGGAAGATGAAAAATTATCCCCCGACGTCTTAAATAAACTCATAGTTACCAGAGCCGATTTTGATAATGCTGTAAAGGAAGTGACGCCTTCCGCAATGAGAGAAGTTTATCTGGAATCCCCAGACGTTCCGTGGTCTGCAATAGGTGGACTGGAGGATATAAAGCGCGAATTGCAGGAGGCTGTAGAATGGCCACTACGATTCCCAGAGTTATATACAAAACTCGGACATGCAATGCCAAAGGGCCTGTTGTTGCATGGATTGTCAGGTACTGGCAAGACCCTCTTGGCAAAAGCCGTTGCTACGGAGTCTGAGGCTAACTTCATTAGCGTAAGGGGTCCTGAATTGCTAAGCAAATGGGTAGGAGAATCAGAACGAGGGATTAGAGAGATTTTTAGAAGAGCAAGACAAGCAGCTCCATGTGTAGTATTTTTTGATGAGATAGATTCGATTGCTCCAGTTAGAGGAATGGGTGGAGATAGCATGGTTACAGAAAGAGTGGTTTCACAATTGCTTACCGAATTAGATGGGATTCAATCACTTTCAGGTGTCGTAGTGTTAGCTGCAACAAATAGAGCAGATATTATTGATACCGCTTTATTACGACCTGGTAGATTTGACAAAATATTGCTAGTGCCTTTGCCAGACAAATCAGCTAGGCAAAAGATATTGGAGATACACAGTAAGGATAAGCCACTTGGTACAGATGTTAACTTGGCCAGAATAGCCGAAATGACAGATGGTTTCAGCGGTGCCGATACAAGCTCTGTTATAAATACAGCCGTCTCATTAGTTCTACATGAATACCTCGCAAAATATCCAACACCTGAAGAGGCTGCTAGACATGCATCAGAAGCCCATGTAATGATGAGGCATATTGAAGAAGGTGTAAAAAAGATGAAGGCTCAGAGAGAAGGCAAACCTGGAGAGAAAGTTTCCGTCCAGTACTATAGATAGTATCAGATAGTACCAAACATTATTTGATTGTCACATTGAATGCAGTAAGAGGTAACAATTACCTATTCATGACCATATAATTTTTCTCTGATTACTTCGTATGCCTTGGCAGCGTCATTCATCCCCAGAATTAAAATTATTTCATTTTGTGTGAAAAAAGCATTGTACAGTGGAATGCGGTTGTTATGTAATAATGACAGAACAAGTGACAATACTTCGTATGTATTTTCCTTATCTGATTGAACAGTAATTGTTATTTTAGAGAGACCATCCTTTATTTCTCCAGGAACTCCTTTGTTGGATGATTTAAACAGAGTCCGAATTTCATCAATATCTTCAGCAAACAATCTAATTTGCTTATTAGTCCTGAACATATTGTATCCGCTACCAAGCTCAAATATTTCATCTAAAACTTGATAGATGTCGTCCGTCTCGTGAAAGTCGATATCAATAATACTGCCAGTCAAGCTCATTCTCACCCCTTCAAAAATTGGATGGTATTCATAATCAATACCGTCTAGAGAATCTGCAAATCGCTTAATTGCTACTACTAGAGTATTTACATTAACTTCAGATTTTGTCAGCTTTTCGACTTCTGGTTTTATCTTCTGGGCCAAGGCGGTATAGTTTGCTATGCCCGTGCTTAATGCTTGAAAAAATAACGTATTTGATCCTATGATCTGTCTAACTGCATGGGGAACAGAATAAGTTTGAGAATACATACAATTAATTTAGCAAATAAAAGTAATAAACCTTTCTTGTTTATGTAAAATGCAAGTATAATGTACGAAAAATTACAAAATGTTAAATTTCGAGTTACGCACTGCTATAACCATCTTCATGCGATTAAATTCACTCATGTTGTTCTAATAGATTTGACAATGTTTCTTTTTAAGTAAATAATGCAGGTATTCGCAATGACCAAGCGCGAATTCATTATTGATAACGGAAATGAAAAGATTCAGGAATTTGGATATCTTCACAAAAATGTTGCAGTGAAGTACCTGATGAAGAGGCGAAGATCATTATTGATGACAAAAAATCTGGAAAAAGTAGAGAGCCTGTTTTCTCAACTTCCTAGAAAAATTAGCATTATTGGAAAACAAATTACCCACAATTATGAAATAAACTGGGAAAGACAGGGAATAACTGAATTTGAAGGATCAAGATTTGTCTTTACTCTAAAGCCACTAGAAAATTAATTCAAATCAGATTTATTTCATGATTATTTTTTCTTTGTTTCTATTGATCTCGTGTATTAGACTCGTAGAAATTAAAGTGCGCCAACAGATTTTGACTTACTTTCATTAAAAACAAAGAAATAATTTGATTACATTTTATTACATCTTATCTACTCAAAAATAAATCATGTATTTTTACAAGAGCATTTATAATATGCATCAAATCAAGTAATCATAATCATATTCTGAAATCAGTGAAGATACTTGAAATATCCATTAAGAAATATTGTGTTAGAAAAGATAAAAGAGGTAGGAAATTTGTCAGATAATGATCTATTGAGTATTTTAGATAAGGGTGGAGTACAGATTACAATTGCTGATTTAAACAAAACGTTACTGGATTTAGAGATATTTGGATTAGTGAGAGTTAGTTGGCTAACGAAAGATAAGAGAAGGATAGAATTGGTTACATGAAGGAATTTGTTGTTCTAAATAAATTGATTAAATAAGTTTATCTTGTGATGACCAGAACCTGAATTGAAACCTGTATTATGCGACTCTCACATCCATCTTACAGATCCTGCATATGATAATTTTTTGACATCAATACTTGCAACTATTAAGGGGTTGGATTTGAAAGCGTGTTCAGTGACAGTGAATAATTCAACTTCAATAAAGGCGTTAAGACTCTTTGAGGAAAAAAGCGTTCATGATATTGTTTATAATTTTATTGGGATTCATCCGCAATACGCGACAGAGAATATATCAAAATTTGAGGAAATTGTTACTGACAATGTAAATAATATTGATGGGATTGGAGAAATTGGATTGGATCCCGCGTACTACTATCAAGAAGGAAATAATAAAATGTTACAATACCAGGTATTCAACAAGATGTTAACTATTGCAGAAACCTATGGTAAACCAGTTTCTATTCATTCTAGAAATTCACTTGATGAAATTTTGAGTTTATTATCTACATTTAATTTGAAAAAAGTATGCCTTCATTGGTTTGATGGATCCTCACAACAATTAGAAAAGTCTCTTGATATGGGATTGTATCTCTCTTATGGGCCATCACTAGTATACTCCAAGAGAAAGCAAAAATTGCTAAAGTTAACAAATGAAGAAAGATTATTAATTGAAACTGACGGACCAGTGAGATATCCATCTTGCTTTACTAATGTGTTTACTCTCCCCACTTCATGTCTTCTGAGTATTGTAAGAAGTATAGCAGAACTTCTTTGCGAATCGCCAAGGAATGTAATGGATAGAATAGAAAATAATTCAATTGTATTCTTTGACTAGCGTGTATCTATAGTTTCTGTAATAAGGAAGGTATAAAATAGCCTTTACTGATTAGTGTGTGATATTGAATAGAGTTAAGAAACTTTCAACGGAGCTCTTAAACCGATATCCAGATAAATTCAACATTGACTTTCAACAGAATAAGAAAACAATAGATGAGATCGCAAGAGTTAGATCTAAAGAACTGAGAAATCAAATAGCTGGTTATATTGCTTCATATATCAACAGGCAAACAAAAGAACAAAACAAGAAAATTGAGGAAGATGTCGAGGAGACATAACGAACTAAGTAATTATTGGTAGATTGATCACCTTAAAGCTACTAGGATCCATTAAGAAATATTGCGGCAAAGATAACATAATAATTCATCAAAAAGAGACTACAATATCAAATATATTTTCTATACTTCATGAGCGCATGAATAATTCCAAGCATCTAGATAAGGAAAACCTGTTAATTTTGATTAATGGTGCAGATTTGTCAATTTTTGGAAATGACCAAAAAATCAAATCTGGAGATATTGTAACAATTGCGAACTTAATCCATGGTGGATAACTCTTATAATTTAAATACAGTCATGCTGACATGGCAGAAAAGATAGCTACGATTAGCAACATTCCGTTATATAAAATTGATTCAACATATGTAGTGATACTATGTGCCAAGACTTTACATATGCCAGATATAGGAACATCTATAGCAAAGTTTAGAGAAATGTATCCCACGGTAATGATTCAAGGTATTAACCCAAGTCACATATTTGGGAAAGAACACATCTTCGAGGTATTGAAGATTATTTTAGAGGCAAACAAGAGAAAGATCAAAGTTGCTAAAAGATTGGAAATGGAACTCTTATTGAGACTAATTTGCAGCAATCAGGTTGACAAGGCAATTACTATTGGAGGTATAAAAAATAATAGTTCTGGATGTTTCGTATTATTTGCTGATACTAAATATCAAATTATCAAATCTGTACGATATTTGCGGAATACACTAGCTGATCAAAATGATTCACTATTGAATGCTACAAGAGAAAAAATGATTAACATATGCAGAGCGATGCAGTTTACAAATATGAATTTTAGTACAAAGGAATTTCTGAAAATATTGACGGAAAAAGCAGCTCTTGTTTCACAATAGATTGTTTACCCATACAATTTTATCAGACAAGCCAAATTATCAAAATAAGAAAGATGAAAATAATGGCTATTTTTTTTATTGAATTGAAATCTTTTCTTTGACAGAGCTAAAAATTTGATCAGATCTTAGAATTGAAATACCCGCCAATCTATTTACTATTTGAATTAATATTATCCAGTTTGGATCGCTCAAGTTTACTTTAATATCTAAATCACTAGTAACGTTAGAAATAATCTCATTAGAACGTAAATTGGTATGTCTTTTTTCTATAATAACTTTGATAGTTTCATCGTCATGTATTTTCATGGAAAGTTGTTTGACAAGGTTATGAATGTCTGTTAATTCCGCCCTGCAAATTTTTTCCAGGGGTATAATTCTGAGAACATACCTGAATAACCATGGTTCATTTCTTACAAGTTCTCTACAGGCCTCTACTACTTGGAAGGGGTCCATACATGTTTTGGCTACTATAATCCCTGAAATAGAAGAAATTTCAATTGTAGGATTCTTATCCCCAAGGGTATCTAAGATCTGGAGTAATTCGTCAAAAGCATCGGTTTCTCTATACTTGAAGGTTGTCACAAGCAAATTGCAATCAGGTATGTCGTTCACAATAAGGGTCCTAGCTCATACGATAATAATCTATTGGATAATTTTTATTTTCAAAAACAATTGCCAACAACAATGTTAGTCCGTAAAACTAATTTGTTTTCTTCTCTGAAGAATCCAATGTTTTTATTATGCAAAAATGTATCAAGCTATCAAATGAGTCAGCTCAATATAGTTGAAAATAAACCAGCTTTATTGATTGACATATTTATTGATGGTAAACCGAATAGGGTATTGGTAATAAGTGATTTACATATAGGTATTACATACTGGTTACGCAGTAGTGATATCGCCATTGACTGGTATCAAATCATAAAAGATATCGAAACAGAATTAAGAGATATTGTTATCTCAAACAAGGTAAATTCCATTGTGTTACTTGGTGACATTAAAAACAACATATTTAAAATGGAAAAACAAGATTGGAATTTAATTCCTAATTTTTTACACTCACTGGCAGAAATTTGTGATGTCTATTTGATCCCCGGGAATCACGATTCAAGAATAGGATTAATATCTCCTGACAATGTACACTTAATTGGTGTTAAAGGAATGGTATTAGACGATATTCTATTGACACATGGACATACATTTCCATCAGAGCTAAGATCTAATATAAACAAAATAATTATGGGACACATACATCCTACATTTTTTAGAGAGAATAGTATTTTAAGTGGACAGAAGGTGTGGATCTTTTTGAAAGTACAAAAAGAGGCTATATTTCCAAGTACAAAAGGATCTCTCGATCTAGTATTGTTACCATCATTTAATAGATACGTCTATGGGCACGGTAGACCTAGACGAGGGAAAATAAATTCACCTATTTTGAAAAAAATATTAAAAAAAGAAATTATAGATAAATGTTTGATAGTTTCAATAGATGGAACTATTATTGGAAATGAGAATACTTTAGGTGAAGTGTTTAATCCTGACTTTAATTAATTCGATATTTGGAGAGTGGACTTATTGAGGGCTTATTTTTGTTTCTCCATTCTAAGCAATGTATGAAAGAGATTGCAGATTCTACTGTCGTAAGCACTGGAATTCCCATTTCAACTGCCTTTCTTCTGATTTGATATTCATCATCAAGCATACCGACATACTTTTCAATAGTGGACGTTGATGGAATGTTTATTATAAAATCTATTTTCTTGTTGTAGAGAAGATCTGCAATGTTGGGTTTTCTTATTGGTTCACTTATCTTGTGTACTTCCTGAACGCTGTTAGTTATTCTACTTTTGATAAATTCAGCAGTGTGTTCTGTTGCCAATAAATTAAATTTCATGGAATTTATAAGTGAGATTGCCGAAAGCATTTTTTCTTTATTTTTTTGTCCTCCAATGGTTATTAGGGCCGATCCTGAAAGTGGTAAATTATATCCTGCTGCTTCGTAGGCCTTTGATAAGGCATCATAAAAACTGTTTCCATGACAGGCTACTTCACCGGTTGATTGCATTTCAACTCCTAATACTATATCAGAACCTTCCAATTGCATAAATGAAAATTGTGGTACTTTTATTCCAAAACCACTTATTTTTAGCCATGGCTCGTTAAGGTCTTCTGGTAATTTTCCATTGAGAATTGCTTTAGATGCCAACGAAATTAAATTAATTCCAACTATTTTTGAGACAAATGGCGTGGTTCTTGACGCCCTGACATTTGCCTCAATGACATAAACCTCATCATCTTTAACCAAGTACTGGATATTAAGAGGACCTTTTACCTCCAATTTTTTGGCAATCACGTTAGAGTAGTCTACTATTGTATTCATTGTTTGTCTATTCAGCCTCCAAGGAGGTATGCACATCATGGCATCTCCAGAGTGAATACCTGCATTATCAATGTGTTCAATTAGAGCACCTATGATTACATCTTTACCATTACACACCGCATCTACGTCAACCTCGGCAGAATCCTGAAAGAATTTGCTAATTACAATTGGATATTCAGGACTGATTTGAGCTGCCTCATTTATGTACCGATCCAATTGTTCTTCATTCCAAATCACCTTCATAGCCGCACCACTCAGCACATATGAAGGCCTTACCAATACAGGGAAACCTACCTTTTGAGAAAATATCTTTGCTCCACTTAAATCTGTAAATTTATTCCAAGGAGGTTGTTTTATATTTAATGAATCAAGTAACTTGCTAAACTTTTCTCTGTCTTCAGCCATATCAGTATGGACGCTATCAGTACCAATAATGTTTACATTTAGTTGTCCTAATTTAGGAACAAGATTATTTGCTGTCTGACCTCCAACACATGTGACTATTCCCTTTGGTCGCTCTTTTTCATATATATCGAGAATCCTTTCTAGTGATAATTCTTCAAAATATAATCTATCAGATATGTCGTAATCAGTAGACACTGTTTCTGGATTACAGTTAATAACTGACACAGATTTTATACCATTATTCTTTAGACCCCAAACCATGTTGACTGTACCCCAATCAAACTCTACACTGCTACCTATTCTGTATGGTCCTGCTCCAAGTACTATTACGGAATTTGTCTCTTTCCTAAAAACAATATCATCTTTGTCTCCACCATATGTCAAATACAGGTAATTGGTTTTCGCGGGCCATTCTGCAGCCAGCGTATCTACCTGCTTTACGACTGGATTGATGCCAAACTTTTGTCTCAATTTTCTTGCACTTGTCTCTCTTAATCCTAAACACTTGCCTATTTGTAAATCTGAAAATCCATATTTTTTCGCATCTCGCAATAAATTCTCAGAAATCTCAGAAACATCTACCTGGTGTAATTTATCATATAAATCCACAATATTTTTGATTTTTTCCAAGAACCATGAATCTATTGAGGAAAGTTTACTAATTCGAGTTACGGGAATTCCCAATCTCATTGCCCTAACAACATCGAATAAGATTTCATCACTTGGATACAGCAATTTTTGTTCTACAAGTTCTAATTCTTCCTTTGAATTTTCATCATTTCCAACTAAACCTATTTTTCCGCCATCGTTCATTCTAATAGCTTTTTGTAGGACTTCCTCAAAGGTTCTACCGATTGCCATTACTTCGCCTACTGACTTCATACTAGTACCAATTCTTCTGTTAACCAATTCAAATTTCCTGAAATCCCATCTGGGCATTTTTAGCACCACATAATCCAAAGAAGGTTCAAAGCAAGCTGTGGTAGCCTTAGTTATACTATTAACAAGTTCTGTAAGAGAGTAACCTAGGCCCATTTTAGCTGCCATGTATGCCAATGGATACCCTGTCGCCTTGCTGGCCAAAGCTGAGGACCTTGAAAGCCTTGCATTTATTTCTATTGCACTATACGATTCACTTAAGGGATCCAAACCAAACTGAATATTGCATTCTCCGATTATGCCGCAATATTCCACTGCTCTAATGGCTGCAGAACGTAATCTGTGATATTCTTCATTATTGATAGTCTGCGATGGAGCAATGACAATATTGTCTCCTGTGTGTACCCTCATTCCTAAAACGTTTTCCATATTACAAATCGCAATGCTGTTACCTCTTGAGTCTCTCATCATTTCATATTCTATCTGTTTCCAGCTCCCAATATATTGCTCAATCAAGACTTGATTTACTAGACTTAAAGAAAGTCCTCGTTGCACTATTTCTTGCAATTCGTATTCGTTATGCGCAACTCCTCCCCCTTTACCACCTAGAGTGTACGCTACCCTTATTATTACCGGATATCCTATCTTGCCAGCGACTCCTAGCGCCTCTTCCAAATTATAAGCCGGCGCACTCTCTAGTACTGGAACGTTACTCTTTATCATTGCAATTTTAAACTGTTCTCTATCCTCGGTTATCTTTATGCTATTCACGGGAGTTCCCAATACTCGTATCTTGTACTTATCTAGGATCCCATCATCGTGCAAAGATACTCCACAATTTAATGCGGTTTGACCACCAAAACCAAGCATTATTGAATCCGGAAGTTCCTTTTCTATTATTTGTTGTATATAATATCCATTAACTGGTAACAGATATACCTTATTTGCGAATCTAGTGTCCGTTTGAATAGTAGCTATATTGGGATTTACCAGTACTGTCTTAATTCCTTCTTCGGATAAGGCTTTGAGGCATTGTGAACCGGAATAGTCAAATTGGCGGTCAGAACTTCTGACATTCACCCGCTTCTCCGATTTTTATTGCTCCACTGCCCAATACTATTACTTTCTTTATAGTTTCATTCTTTGGAAAATTTTCCCACCTCCATTTTCTTTACAGATTTGAGTCGACTTTGGTCAGAATTCTTCTGTTCAATAAGGTCTTTAAAGCTATTGAATATGTGCATACAATCATAAGGGCCGGGAGAAGCTTCAGGATGAAACTGCACTGCAATTATGGGTTTTGATTTATGTTTGATACCTTCTATAGTATTGTCATCAGAATTTATATACCAGGCTTTAAATCCTGTTTTGTCCAAAGTATTTGATTTCACCCCATATCCGTGATTCTGGCTCGTAATAAATGTTTGATTGGTACTGACATCAGTGCATCCTTTATTCTGACCTCTATGTCCAAACTTCAACTTATACGTATCACCTCCAGCTGCAAGTGCTATAATTTGGTTTCCTAAACATATGCCCAACATTGGCAATGATGAATCAAACAATTTAAGAGCAGTTTCTATTGTAATATTGCACACTTTCGGATCTCCAGGACCGTTACTTATTATGATACCTTTGGGTTTATGAGAAATTATCTCGCTAAATGATATATCCCATGGAACGCGAATAACCCGATAACCCATCCGTAAAATATTACGAATAATGCTATATTTCGTACCTGTATCAATTAATACTATTGGTTCTAATGAACGGTATCCATACTCGATAGCCTTGTCAACAGATACTTGGGACATAAAATTAAATCCATCATATCTGGTCTTTTTTACGGTATCCAATAGGGCTTTTGTATTTATTTGTTTTTCTGAAACTGAAAGCGCACCATTCATTACTCCCTTTATTCTAATTTTCTTGGTTAGATCACGTGTATCAATTCCACTAATACCTGGTATTTTTTCATCATAAAGCCATTGATCTAAAGTTTTGTGGCATTCTCTATGATTCGCTACGTTAGACAATTCGTGAACTATCAGCCCTGAAACTTGAATGTTCTCTGACTCGAAATATTTTGGTAGTCCATACTCATCCTTGATAGATTTACTTGGTACACCATAGTTCCCAATAAGCGGATAGGTCATACACAATATTTGTCCTCTATATGATGGATCGGTTAATGTCTCAGTATATCCTACCATGCCTGTATTAAAAACAAATTCTCCGCCAACTGTTTTTGGATAGCCAAATCCAGTACCTCGATACGTTGAACCATCTTCTAAAATTATCATCGCGTTAAGGCCTGTGTGATTACCATGAATTGTAGGAATTTTGACCCTCATAGAGTTGTAAAATATCGAGATTTAAATTTTCCTAAGTTGAATCTATGTTGGGCACTTTGGCATTGATAAGTTAGATTATGTTTGGTGTCAAAGATACTGACTGACGAAAGGAAAAATTTGGAGTTATTATTTTATTATGCCTACTTTAACCAATCAATTGGAATGTCTTGATATAAGCCATTAGGTAAAATCCTTCTAATGGAAATAGGTAAAACTTTCGAGTTCAGTTCTGCCACAGCAATAGAGATTGTATCATTAAACTTGATTGATGAATCTACAATAGTTGGCGCACCAAGAGAAAGCTGCAATGATCTAGCTCCTATTATTCTTGCACGTTCGAATCGCGTCAATGTTGGAGGTCCTATCAAAACTTGGCTGTCTTGCGGAGGTATTTCTCTGGATTCAAAATCCATCTCTGGATATACTACTACTTCATCTTTCGGCCTGCTACTTTTTGACTCTTCGACCACTTCTGGCTTTTCAATTTTGGTTTTCTTACTTTTCTTTTCCTTTTCTTGAGGATTCTTACCCCTAGTTACCGCCTCTCCTTTTACTTTAAGCTGTTTTTTTAGTTTGATCGGTTTTTTTTCCTTATTTTTTTCAGATGTAGAACGTCTTAAAACCAAGAATAAATGCAAAAAAAGTGAATATATAATTAAATGTTGCTAATAAATGAACAAATTAATAGCCACACAGAACTCATTTGCAGTAGTAGACAATGACGTGGAGTAATTCAAATACTGTCTCAAGAATTCATGTCGATTTCGCAGTTGGCAGCAAGGGGAAAATAGCGTTGGAATTTGTTCGTCATCTATCACCCATCACTTTTTCAAATATTATCAAAGTAATGCCAATTTCTGGGAGGCTGCACTTTTTGGACCGTAAATTAGCTTACGTAGAAACAGGGCTAACAGTTGGAGCGGAAAAACAGAAATCGGTATTTAGAAAGGGAGATCTGGGATTCATGGTTTCTAACGGATCAATTTCTATTGTATTACAGGACACCAAAGGTATTAACATGAATCACATAGGTCATTGTGTGGAAGATCCCATTTTGTTAGAATCAAGTGATTCAGGCGAAATCATATTTATTAACCGGACTCCATGAGAGATTATGAGTTAAGGGGTGCTCATCACCAATATTTCCATCGCTAAAATGTCATTTGTTTGAACCCAGTAAGAAAATTATTTGGACAATTGTAGGAAAACATAATGAATATTGGATTGATTTAGACTTAGAATACTGTTCATGCAACGATTACTACTTTAGAACGCTTTCTGGTCAAGGGATATGTTATCATTTAGATTTTGCAAAGAAAAAATCAAATTCAAACGCAGACGTTGTCCGCTTTTCTGATTCAGAATATTATGATTTTATTAAATCACTGGTAAATGATAATTACCTTATTATTTGTAATGAAACAGGGGATTTATCTTGAATTGTAAAGTTTTGCCGATTTCTTAAAAAACATGATAAAATTGAAACCATATGATACCATCTTGATAATTGGTTCAGGAGGAAGAGAACATTCTATAGGATGGAAGCTCTCTAATGATTCGAACAAGAGTATATTTTATGCTCCAGGGAATGGGGGCACAGAAAAAAACATTCCAGTGGATTCCAGCGACGTAATGGGACTTTGTGAATTTGCGAAGGAGCATAATTCTTTTACTGTAGTGGGCCCTGAAAAGCCTCTATCGCTTGGTATCGTTGATTTATTTCAGGAGAATCAATTACCTATATTTGGTCCAAACAGAAGTGCTTCCAGGTTGGAATCAAGTAAGGTGTTCGCAAAGCTTTTCATGCGTAACATAGGAATTCAAACAGCCCCATTCTCAATCTATTCAAACGCTGAAAGTGCAATAAAGCATGTCCAATCAGCTTCAAAAAATGTGGTTGTCAAGGTTGATGGACTTGCAGCCGGTAAGGGCGTGTTTGTATGCGATAGCGTTAAATCAGCAACTGAAGTTATTCGAAGGATCTTTATTGACAAGGAATTCACTAATTCTCCCAGTAGAGTTGTACTCGAAGAGAGAATTTATGGAGACGAGGCCTCTTTTATCGCTCTATGTGATGGAAAATCTATCATCCCGTTAGCATCAAGCCAGGATCATAAGAATATCTACGATGGAGATAGAGGTCCGAACACAGGTGGAATGGGAAGCTATTGTCCTACCCCACTCATCACAAATAGACTTGAAGAAAAGATAATGGCGAATGTGATGCGGCCCACAATAAAGGGATTAAGTGATTTTGGAATTAAATTCCGCGGTTTTCTATATGCAGGGCTCATGATAGAACATGGTTCGAATGAACCATACGTGCTTGAATTTAATGTTAGAATGGGAGATCCGGAATGTCAATCTATTCTCTCAATAATGAATTCTAATTTGTTGGAATATCTGGAGGCAGCCATGGATGAAAGACTTGACTCAATGCCACCGATCAACTGGGCAAATAAAAGTTCGGTCTGTGTAGTAATGGCCTCAAAAGGATATCCTGAGAAGTATCATACCGGAGAAATTATTAATGGCTTAGATTCCACATTTGATAGTAACACCCACGTATTTCATTCGGGGACTAAAAAAGATTCTATGGGACGAGTCTTTACAAATGGCGGAAGAGTTTTATCAGTTACTTCACTAGGCGACACCCTTGAAGCTGCTAAAAAGGAAGCATATTTAACGGCATCTCAAATTCACTGGGGAAAAAATGAAGAATACTTTAGAAATGATATTGCTTCAAAAGGAATTAAATACATGAAATCCACTTTCAGTAATTAAGACATCTATTTTTCTGTCATGCGGAAGAATTGGAATGGGTTTTTTAATTAACTGAAAATCGTAAGCTAGGCCAATACTTTTTGAAAATTTGTTGTTGGTCAAGTATTTGTCATAATAACCATAACCATAACCAATCCTAAATCCATACATATCAAAAACAATACCGGGAATGATCAGTAAATCAATGAAATCTGAAGTCTTGTTGTCTATATTTGGTTCTTTGATCCCAAACATATTAACATCAAGTGAATTTTTTTCGAAATCCTTTTGATCTACCACATAAAATCGCAGATCGTTTGACATAATTCGTGGTAACAACACAGTCTTTCCTAAATTTAAAGCATAATTAATAATTTCCCCGGTTTGAACTTCTGAACCAATGGCAAGGTAAAGTCCTATGGATTTTGATTGATTAAACACAGGGCTTTCTATGAGCTTCTGCTGAATTAACTTGCTCTTCGTGGATATTTCAAAGTGGCTCATAGAGTTTCTATTGTGAAGAACCTCTTTTCTCAAAAGCGACTTTTCTTCATTGTCTAATTTCATAGTACTACAGTTTGGTAATTTTATATATGAGATTGGCAGCTAGCACAGTATTTTTTAATAGCATTGTAACGGTCATAGGTCCTACTCCACCAGGAACAGGAGTAATGTAGGCTGCTTTTTCTGAAACTGATTCAAAATCTACATCACCTTTAATTTTTCCGTTGGTTCTGGAAATTCCAACATCAAAAATTATGGCACCTTCTTTGATCATGTCTTTTTGGAGAATAAATTTATGTCGATCACCTACAGCAGTAATGATGCAATCAAAGTTTCTTAATTTATACTCGATATTTTTTGATTTTGAATGGAAAAACGTTACTGTTGCATCACGGTTCATGAGTAAGATACCCAAAGGTTTTCCAACTAGATTACTTCTGTTTAATATGGCCACATCCATCCCCTTAACATCGATATTGTAAAAATCCAAAAGCTCAATGATACCTAAGGGAGTGCAAGGCACTAGTTTTGGCGTACCTTTCAACAATAAACCCAAATTGTGAGATGTCAAACCATCTACATCTTTCTCATGGTTTACCATATTTGTAATGGAAGTTTCAATCTGGGGTGGCAATGGAAGTTGTACAAGTATTCCATGTACTTTGTCATCACGATTTAATTCCTCTATAATGCTTACAAGCTCGTTCTGAGAGACATTTTCTGGCAGTTTGATATCTCTAGTTAATATTCCCGCACTGTTTGCTGCGTTTTGTTTATTCTTAACATACATTGCAGATGCTTGATTATCGCCAGCTAAGATTGTAGCTAAGCAAGGTCGAATACCTCTGTTTACTAAATCTAACACCTCGTCTCTGATTGTTAGTTTTACTTTTTGAGATACCAGGTTTCCGTCTATAAGTTGTCCCAAATATTCTAAAAGTTCACAAAGTTATTTTTTTGCTTTACTGTGTTATATTTACTGGTTTTGCATTTACTGCCCGGTAACAATTACCCTTCTGCCTTGAACAAGTAACCTTTGTTCAGCAAATAGGTTCACGCAATAGGGATACAGAATATGCTCCTGCTCAAGTATCCTGTCGGATAATGACTCATATGTGTCATTGTCCAACACTGCGACATATCTCTGTGCGATAATTGGACCTGAATCTAATCCTTCGTCAACAAAATGAACAGTACATCCTGTAACTTTTACTCCATAATCCCACGCTTTTTTTTGGGAATTAAGACCAGAAAATGAAGGCAAAAGCGAGGGATGGATATTCATTATTCTCATTTTGTATTTTCTTACAAATTCTGGACTCAGCAGACGCATATAACCGGCCAAGCATACAAGTCCGTTTTCAGGATACACATCATGTTCTTGCAATTTTTTTACTATTTCCTTATCATAATCCCAACCTTTTAAATTGCTAGAAATAGTGCTTATTGGAATTTCAAATTTTGAGGCTTTCTGAAGACCTTCTGCCTCTGCTTTACTGGAGATTACTATTTTAGGACTTATGTTGGATTTCGTGTGTTCATTTAGAAAATTCAAAATTGATTCCATATTGCTGCCTCTGCCGGAAATCAAGATTCCTAGGTTAATCAAACGCTCCTAATGTGAATGGTTGAGATTCTTAAATGTAGTGAATAATTGAGAGAATCATGCCTACAATAATTATCTAAATATTGAATAATTTATTATTTTGGCCTGCTTTATTTTTTGAAATATCACTCTTTTAGTATCAATTATTTCAGAAATCAATCTTGACTTTTGAGTCCCTGGATGATTATGGGAAATTCCGATAATTCAGCTCGACATTCACGGTTGATTTGGAATCCCATGGCAGAAGACAGAATATACTCTTACTATGGGAACAGAAGGGCAATACAACAAGTTATACCCTCATTTCATTTTGTACGCTTGTATCTGAATTTATCTAATTTTATCAATTCATGATATGACCCAAATTGTGTTGTTTCTGCACTATCTAGTAACGATTCGCTTTTATCGTTAATTCCATCATAAACTTTTATGATCCCGTAAACTGAGTTTCTTTGCGCTGGTACTCGACCAGCTGATTGTATCAACGATCTTATTTCCTTTGGTCTCATTAATTGTCCAAACTCAGATCCTGCAGATGTAGAAATACTTTCGTTTATTAAGGTGCCGCCAAAATCGTTTACTCCGGCCTCTAGAAGCAATTGGGACATTCTCGCCCCCTCCTTGACCCAAGAAACCTGAATATTATTAATGAAATTGTTGAGCATTATTCTCGAAACTGCATGCATCTTTATCACATCCTGACCTGTTGGACCCGGCGCAATTCCCTTGACAAGATTATGATTATACATTGGAGCTTCTTTATGTACAAAGCTCAATGGTACAAATTCTGTGAATCCATTTGTCTGTTTTTGAATTGACCTTAATAAATCCAAATGTCTAGCCCTATCTTCCATTGTTTCTACGTGGCCGTACATTATAGTTGAAGTGGTAGGTATTTTCAATTTGTGTGCCGTTGTTATAACATTGATCCAATCAGCAACCGTGATTCTACCTGGAGATATCAGATCGCGAACATCTTGGTCCAGTATTTCAGCCGCAGTTCCTGGTAAACTTCCTAGTCCAGATTCTTTTAACATTCTCAGGTATTCTTTCACAGATAGTCCTGATCTATAGGAACCATACATGATCTCTTCCGGAGAAAACGCATGGATATGTATATTTGGTAACTCGTTTTTTATCGCCTTACATATGTCAACATATAAGAAACCATCCATCTTTGGAGGTAGCCCTGCCTGGATACAAATTTCAGTTGCACCTAAATTCCATGCCTCCTTAGCTCTTCTCACAACTTCTTCTGTAGGTAGAAAATAACTTTCTTCATTTCTAAAGTCTCTACTATAAGCACAAAAGCCACATCTTTTAATACAGACATTTGTAAAATTGATATTTCTATTTATTACGAAAGTCACATTATCACCTACGGCTTTTCTTCTTAAATTGTCAGCGACCATAGCAGTCATTATCATTTCAGTCCCCGTTGTTTGAAACAATTCAATAGCCTGTTTAATAGAAATATTTTTTGAATCTAGTGACTGATTTAGTATATCGGAAATAACAGGATCTATGTCTCTCAATATTGATTCAAGCATTAACATAGCTCCTCCTTTACCAATCCAGTGCTATCAGACATCTGTGAAACATATTTCCAAAGATTCTTTGGAATGAACTCTCTTTTGTTCATAACAAATTCCGGGTAAATTGGAAGTCTTCCCCTAAAGATATGGCCCTCCTTTTCAGTAACATGTTTAACATCACTGATCTCGGGCCAAGGAGATTCTGGATTTACAAAATCAATTGTTAACGGAGATATACCTCCCCAATCATTGATTCCTGCACCAATATAGGTAGAATAAACTTTAGGGCTGAGATTGGGTGGAACTTGAATGTTCATGTGTGGCATGATAATCCTTGCTAATGCGATAGTTAATAAAAATGAATCATGTGTGGGCGGCAAAGAGTTCCTCATTTTAGTATTATACTTGGGGACATGGTTTTGGATTATTATTTCCTGAATATTTCCAAATTTTTGATTTAAACTTCTAATAACTATCAGTGATTCAATTATTTCTTCCAATATTTCTCCGATCCCAACGAGTAAACCTGTTGTAATAGGGATTTTCAATTTACCTGCGTTTTCGAGAACTCTTATCCTAGCCCTTGGATTTTTGCTGGGTGCAAATTCGTGAGGCATGTTCTTACCAGTGAGTCTTTCACTTGATGTTTCTAGCATACATCCTAGGCTTACATTGGATTTTTTGAGTAGAGACAATTCATCATACTTTAATGTACCTGCGTTTGTATGTGGTAAAAGCCCTGTTTCTTCCAATATTAAATCGCTTATTTGTTCAACGTATTCAGCAGTAGTTGAGCAATTGTATTTACTTAACCATTCTTTGAATTCGGGATATTTTTGTTCAGGCCTTTCTCCAGTGACGATTAATGCCTCAGTACATTTCAGACGTTTGCCTAATCTTGCTATGTTTAGAACTTGATCCTTCGTCAAAATTGACAAGTCAAAATCTGATAATTCTTTCTTATAGGTGCAGTAAGAGCAACTATCCCTGCAGAGATTTATCAAATTTATGAACACCTTCCTAGAGTATGTGATCGGACCATTTTTGCAAGTGTCTCTAAGTTTTTGCGCAAAATTGCATAGCGATCTTATGTCATATCGGGCCACTAATTCAAAAATCTCTTCCTTACTTATCGGGAAATCTTGTACTCTTTGAACAAGGTCGTTCGATGTCACCAGATCTATTGCGTCCAGCCGAGATTTCAATGCCGATTATTATTGATGGACATTATTATTAATAATTTGTTTCAACGAATGATTACCATTTCTAATTTCATTTCTTTTTGACACGCTTATAGATGAAAGGGATGCTGCTTGGTGCCAACAAAGTAACTTCTATCGCGCCACTTTACTATTCTATTCCCCTTAAACTCAAATACCGATAATAAGAAGCAAACCGTTATCACCGTACACCCCACTACAAAACCTGCTCCATAAATCGATTTTTGTAGGAGACCGAAATGAGACTGTACAACTGCGCAGGCGAGCAACAGGAAAATTATTAACAAATTGACAGTTAGTAAGAGTCCTCTAAACTGACTATCTGGAAAATAAAACAAAGAAAGCGGTAGAATTAGAACTGGAAATAGTAAGATAAAGAAGATAAAAGCTGTTGCCATTAATGCAGATTTTCTTTTTTGTGTTCGCAACGGGATAATTATACGACGCAAGGCATGCCAGAGAGAACGGGGATCACGAGCCCAGGTTGCTTCAACAAAATTTTCACCTCTAACTAATCTTAATTTCATTCCTTGCTCTTTCGCTCTACGACCAAGAGCTCCATCTTCGACTAATTCCTGACGCACTTGCTCATGTGTACCGATTTTCTCATAATTCTTTTTAGATATAAGATAAAAACTGCCAAAAAAATAGCCAATTTTGTTTTTTGGATTGTTTACCCGAAGTGGTGAGTATCTGGAATGTAGAAACACAGATAGTACGGGTAAAGTAAATTTCGTAATCAAATCATGGCATAATAATTTAGGGACGAGTGTAACCGCATCTAGATCATCATGCATCATTGTATTAATTGCAGATGATAGTGCATCAGGTTTATGGACACTATCGGCATCAGTAAACAATAGAATTTCTCCTGTCGATTTTTTATATCCCTGGAAACATGCCCAATTCTTTCCAACCCAATCATTAGGTCTTGGTGGTGATTTCACTCTTATCAATCTATTATCTTTTTCAGACAATTTTGAAATGATTGACAAGGTTCTGTCGGTCGATGAATCATCAATCGCAATTACTTCATAGTTATTGTAGTCTTGCGATAATAGCGATTGTAAACATTTTGATATTGTCTCATCTTCGTTCCTCGCAGGAACTATAATACTAACCTTGGGTTTTGAATCTACTCGAAATCGCGCGGACCATTCCAGTTTTGGTGACCTGGAAATTGACCAGATGATAAAAATAAGAAAATAAGTCCAACAAGCAAGAATTCCAACATTAATTGGTATCAGGACTGCAAGCAGCACTATATCGAGCAATTGTTATCGTTAATTAATTGGAAAATATAGACTATACGTTCTAAAAAAAACAAGTTCATAATAATTAATGATCTGCTAGATTGATTTTTTAAGATTTCAGTTTGGTGTCTTCAGTCAAGTTAAAATAGAATTTGAATTACACACCCAAAATCTGCTTTAGTAATGCTCTATAATCTACATTTTCCCTACTGCCGCCTGGTGCAGGTAATTCAAAAATTAGTGGAATTGGACGATTAGCTCTGATATTTGTTAGTTGAGTTCGAATTTCTTTTCCAATGTCTTCGCTTATTAGAACAAGACCCACATCACTAACGTTATCTAAGCCATTAATGCGATGAAGAGCCTCGGATGCAGATTCAACCTTAATACCTTCGACACCTGCTAGTTGGAAGCTTGTTACAAAAATTCTACTCCCAATGGCCATGATTCTCAATTTGTCTTAAACACCTATTGCCTCAGTTCTTTTTAATTCTTTGTGTACACAAATTCGCAAAAAAAGATTTCTCTACAATGACATTAAAGATAAATCATGGTCTCTTTTCTTTTCAAACATTGTCTGACATTCCGGATTTGAGAGTATTGTATGTTCTACTTGATGGAATAGGTGATCTTCCGAATCCTCAATTAAAGGGTCAAACTCCACTTGAGGCAGCAAAGACTCCGAATATTGATTCTCTGGCAAGAAAGGGAAAAATGGGTCGAGTGATAAGCGTAGGAAAAGGAATATCCCCTCAATCAGATATTGCCGTATTTAATATGCTTGGTTATAATTTTGAGGGGAAAAAGTATGCTGGAAGAGGTATTGTGGAAATAATAGGATCTGACATTGATTTCCGCGATGGAGATCTTGCATTAAGAGGAAACTTTGCCACTTTAGATGACAATAAAATAATTGATCGACGGGCGGGTCGGGATATCACAAGGCAAGAAGCCAGCAATATCTGTTCATTTCTAGAACAAAATTTAAAATTTGACGATCCAGATGTGTCAGTTAAAATAAATCCAACTATTTCTCACCGTGTAATTGTTAAATTTAGACATAACAAGAAATTTCTCTCTGATAAAATAACTAATACAGATCCTGCCTACGGTAAATTGAATGGAATTGGAATTGCCAATACTGACGTTGAGAATATGGAAGTTCAAGAATCTCAGCCAGAAGAAGATTCTGAAACCTCCAAGCTGTCAGCAAAAATTGTCAATGAATTTACTCGCAAATCCATTGTCTTGATGAAGGAACATCCAGTAAATCTTGCAAGAATTTCAAACAGTAAGAAACCGATGAACGTAATATTGCTGCGAGATGCAGGAAATAGTGTACCGCATCTCCAACCGATTAACGAGAAGTTTGGAATTTCAACCTCCTGCCTAGTCGATATGCCTGTAGAGATTGGAATAGCCAAAATAATAGGAATGGATCTATTTCGCTCACAAAAAATTGATGATTATGAACAAAAGGCAAAAGAAGTCGCAGAAATTCTTAACTCTTATAATCTTGTTTATGTTCACATTAAAGGACCAGACGAATTTGGACATGATGGCGATGCATTGGGCAAGAAATCTAATATTGAGTCAATCGATGAAAATTTCTTTGGTATGTTTTTGAAATACGTGACAAGACAATACGTCGTAGTAATCTCTGGTGATCACTCTACACCTTGCGTTAAAAAATCACACACGGATGACCCAATTCCATTATTGGTATCTGGAGATGGTATCAAAGGCGATGGAAGTCAGCGCTTTACTGAATCATGGGGAAATAAGGGATCGATTGGAACCCTAAAAGGGTCGGAAGTTATCCCAAATGTCTTGAATATGATACGTATGGAAAAACCGAAATAGAATTTCTACTGTTTGCAATTATTTACTGTTTGGTACCAGTCAGGGTAACTTTACATTGTTCACATACCTTTTCATCAATATTTCTTTCAAGACTATGATGTGCGTCGCATATGATGAGTGAGTAGCGCATATAATTGCATAGTGCAATAAATTTAGATAATGTCTTCGCAGTGTAAGCCCTATTTGTAGAAAGATCATCGCGAATTTCTTTTATCATACTCATGATTTCGCTTAATGATAATAGTTTTGCTATTAATTCATTGTCACCACGCGTGCCTCTCAGATAATTGCTTACTGCAGCTTGAGTTATCCCAAGCAATCTGGCCACCTCCTCTTCCTTTAATCCTTTTTCGATTACGAGCTCTTTCGATAATATTGCTCTTATTGCAGGTATTAATAATTTAGATTCAATTTCTGATGGAAGTAGCATTAGGTGAGCCTAAATATGGCTTCTTAAATATATATAGTTTTTTCAATAATTTGGTACAGTGCAAAAAATAGGCATAGAGTTTCAAAATAATTTTTGATATTCAGTTCAATCATGAAAATTCACTATTGAGTTGAGTGATATTTCGATTCCTTTTAAGAATTAATTGTACTTATAGCAGTGTGTCGTTTACTGGTTTTATCGTTAACAAAATCTAGCTAAAAACTACATTTATTAATACTCGGATTATTATTGACTAGATATTGCAAAAATTCGACGATTTAGACATGAAAATATTGTCGGAACTGTGTAAGAATGCTAATATTTCGGTGCCTCGATTAAGTAAACTATTATCAACTAATTCTTCAGTCCTGTATAGCAGAATTAAGCGTCTCTATAAAAGAAATTTGATCCAAAAATCGACTATAATCGTGAATGAACCTCTTTTAGGAATAAATGTTAAGGCTGTCGTTGGAATAAATAGAGATCCCAAATTAAAAAGAGAAATACATGCTGCACTTTTGAAAATATTTCAAATAATATCAATTTCTGAGGTGACAGGTAGGTTCGATATCTTGGTAACTATCAGTGCTACGACTCTCGAAGAACTCCACAATGTTGTTATAAAACAAATTGGCAAGATAGAAGGAGTTCAAAATACTGAAACGTTCGTTGAGATGCAAAGAACAGAAAAAGATCGCGTATTCACTTCATAATTTTGTCATTTACGCTTGACAAGCGCAAACAGATTTAATGAAACGTGATATAGCAGAATGAAGTAACACAATATGGTGCTAAATTCCATATTTGATGATGAGGTCTGTCGCCAGATTGCATCTAAGATAAAGAGGTGAATTCGGACCCCAATTGCAGTCAAGAAAATTGAGAATTCCTTATTTGCTCCTAAATGTTAAATCGCTATTTGGCCTAGTAGTAATTTTTACTTTCAATAAATATAAGAAAACTTACCATCCATTCATCCTCCGATACTCCATAAGCGAAGCGCTTTTTCAGTTTCGATAGATTCAAATATTGCAATAATGCGATAAAATGTGGAATTTTTGTCTTTCATACAACATAAAGTAGTAGAAATAATTCAAACAATGAAACTAGCAAAAAAAACTAGCAAGGACGACTATGTGACTCACCTAAGACTAGTGCTGTTGGGCATAGGCTTCGTGGGTGGTATTGCTTTTGTCATAAAACTGATTGCAGAATTTCTAACAACCTCGGGCAAATAACTGGAAAGTTTCGGCCAAATTAACAAAATTTCGAATAATATTAATTTCCTAGTCTTAGTAATCCCATACGATAGTTAGTTTGACAAAGATCATTGGAACTCTAGGGTCTCATTGTTCACTTCAGGTACTGAAAGGCGCAAAGGATGAAGGATTTAGGACGCTTCTGATAACGGAAAAAAAACGTTATCATGTGTACAAAAGATTTAATTTTATTGATCATGTTATACTGGTAGATGAATTTAGGGATATACTAGAATCAGATTTCCAAAAAAGATTGAATAAATTGGAATGTATCCTTATCCCTCACGGTACTCTCATATCATCCTTAAGCTCTGAAGAAATAGAAAATATAGATGTACCTTTTTTTGGTAATAAACTCATTTTAAGGTGGGAGGCAGATAGAAACCTTAAAGAAAAACTGATGTTAGAATCAAAATTAAGTATACCAGCAACGATAAGATCCAAGACTGAAATCAAGGACCTTTGCATTGTAAAGTTACATGGAGCTGCCGGGGGCAAAGGATATTTTCTTGCATCAGATCGGAATGGTTTTGATGAAGGATACAACAAGCTCTTGAATGAAAACGTCATAAAAGATGAAAATGATCTATATATTCAAGAATACGTTAAGGGAGTTCCAGTATTCCTACACTACTTTTATTCTCCAATATCAGGAGATATAGAATTCATGGGCGTAGATAGAAGGTATGAATCTGATATTGATGGACTTTCTAGAATTCCTTCAAAGCATCAGCTTAATGTTCCCATGGAGCCTACCTATAACGTAGTTGGAAATATTCCTCTAGTTCTCAGAGAATCACTTCTTGACGATGTGTATAAGATGGGCGAAAATTTTGTGCGAGCTTCTGAAAGGCTAATACCTCCAGGTATCCCTGGGCCATTTTGTTTGGAAGGGGTGTATACTAAGGATGCAAAATTTATTACCTTTGAGTTTTCTGCTAGGATAGTTGCTGGGACAAATCTCTACATTTCTGGTTCACAATATTCCGATTTCCTTTTCCAACATGACATGAGTATGGGTAGGAGAATTGCCTTTGAAATCAGAAACGCAATTAATAAAAGAAAACTAAACAGGGTAATCACATAGTATGGAATATGAACTTTATAGCTCGAAATACTCGTCAATAAAATGACTTAGAGGTCATTAATTGACATGACAGTTATACAATACATCCTATTGCTGGATAAGATCGATCGAATTTATCAATCCATAAATAGGACTTCTCAAAAAATGTTCAATAGTTTTTTCATCTTTTATATCAATCATTATTACTTTTGAATTTATAAATGATACTGCTATAGGAACGTTCTCCCATTCTAATACTCCATTTGTATATGCATCCACATTGCAATTAAACCCTGAAGAGTTGCTACTCTTATTCTTAAAAAATGTCCCTAGTTTACCTTGCATGTCTTGACTTACTGATTGATTTGAAACTGGCTTATAGACAATCGTGTGATAATGAATATTGCGGCCATCAGTTTCAATCATTGTAAAATTGGTTTTAAAATATGTTACATTGTCCTTTAAGACATCGACTCTCCACTTCCCCCCAAGAAGATACTTTGAAGATAGGTTTGTATTGATATCATTAACTACTGGTTGTGTGTCATTGGATTTACCTCTCAAAAACAAGATAGTGTTTATTGTTCCCTCAGCATTGAAAGAGGAGTTTGTTGGCTCGACACCCAAATTAAGAGGTTCAATAACGGAAGTCTGTCCATAGGCATAAGACTCAAAATCATTATGCGGATAAAAAATAAAAATCTCAAAAATAACAAGTACTGCACTCAAACTTATAACAGACATAATAAACCAATATCGAGTCAGTATCATTACTCAAAACTAGAAATTTAACATAAATTAAATTTAACGTAAATAATATCTAATAAATTAGAGTTTCTAATTGGAATGGTAGTAAGGGGTAATTTTTCTTTCAGTGGGAATTACTTTGAAATGGTACTATGTTAGACCAATTAGAAAATGTGTAATTTTGTTAATATCGTAAATCCCTAATAATATCAGTATTGACCAAACATTTATGGAAATTAGGTATGTCATTTTTTTCTGTATCTCTATGATGCTTCTTCTGGTAGTGTATGTTTCATCTTCTATCCATGATGCATATGCGGCAATGCGTGACCCCAAGTATGATCTTGGTGATTGCAGTGGTTCCAAAGGTGATACGAAGGGAGAAGCCTGTTGCTGGTATGAAAAGTCCTATCCTGGCCAGTTTGGGCGCGGCGATAAGGTTTGCCAGACATGTAAGAGTTATCATGATTCAAAAGATGAACCGTACGAAAAATGCTCGGATGCAACGAAATAGGCAATAAAACTCTCCCCAAATGATCTGCAATCTGGTCCTGCTTTCACACCACTAGAAAACCAAACAACACCTCCAAAATCCGGTCTGGATGAGTTTCAAAAAGGAGGAGACATTTTGGAATTAAAGCCGGCTGAAAATAACACAATTCCTCCTACAAGATAACAGACGAATTTTCAGAACTGGACATTTATTAGGATTCTACTAGGTCATCTGCCTTAATCCCAAGTGTTCATTGATCACTTGACAAAGAACAGACAAGTTTTGCTGATTTGTTAGATAGTTTGAGATTAAGTTTGAAAGGTTTATAGTATAAAATAAATTATTTAATCACGCATAATGACTCTAGACTTTTGTAATAACTGCCATCATAAAATCGTAGTTCACAAACGTACCTTGGAAGACAATCACACGAGTTGCACTTGGCCCAATTGCACCTGTAAAGAGTTTGAATAAATAAAAAAGGTATTCTTATTATTATCTTCCACTTGCTACATCGCTAACTTCGTCGCCATGTCCCTTTGCTGTTCCTGGAACAAGTTCGGGGTCACCAATGGCAAATGCTACTTCTTGTCCTATTATCATTGTTAACCCACTTACTATGGCAAGCGCTGCTGTTGCTAGTGCGTATACGAATAGTAATACTGACTTAATTTGAGCACCGAAAAGAGTCTGCATATATTAAGCATTTATAGAAAAAAATTAAAAAAAAGTTAGATTAAACCCACAAAAAATGGGATTTTACAGGCTGGTTGAGTCTACAATTTATGGTAAACAACTACCTCCGCCGCCATTATGCTCCTGCTCCTCCTCAAAATTTGTGCCGCCAGCTCCTTCACCACAGTGCAGATCGCCAAATCCGCCTCCGCCACCTCCGCCGCCTTTATCATCGCCGAGACGCCCGCCGACACCAAGACCGCCAGTTACCTGTGTTTAAGTCTAAAAATGCTTGGTTGTCATAATATATAATAACTTAGGTAGAAAGAGACATAATATTTTGACAAGAAATTATTTATCTTCCTATTATTTTCATAAGTAAA
>JAHEZK010000032.1 GCA_023251115.1 Nitrosomicrobium frigidum (SeqCode)
AATAAGATAATCTACTACAACGTGTTATTTCAAATACATGTATCCCATTTTGGTCATAATCTATAGCAAGTTTTTTGGAAAACTTGATTAGTTCATCCTCTATCAGTTTATGGAAATTCCTGCCTCCAAGCATCGTTCCACATTGCATAAAAGTCATATTTATATTACATAGATAGTTAGACCGCCTTCACTATTGGTCCAAAGCATCATAATGTTTAGCTACGCTTGCAATTCTTCTGCAAATGAATATTTTTGGCTAGAAACCAGATTTTATGGGATCGATGGGTTTCATTAATTCTCGTAACAATATGGTTGCGTATGAACCAATGGGTATTTTGAAACTTATAAATAAATTGTCCGAGTAAGAAAAATCATTTACTAACAATGGTAATTGTCTAAATCCACCTTCTACACTTAATTCCTGCATCTCTTTAAGATAGAAATCTTTGGGAGAAATATTCTCTACGTTCATGATGAGTGACAAATTCCTTTCGAACCGTCCTTCCGGAGGTTTGAAAGAGTAACCAGGCAAATGCATTGCCGGTACCAAGTTAGAGCTATCCTCATCTGCATATTTCAACAATTTTCCCAAAGTCAATGGGTTCTCTAACTTGAAACAAAAATCATTCTTAGAGCAATTAGTGATTGATTCACCATCTCCAATAATGCAGCTCAAAGTTTGATTAAACATATATGCCTGATAAGCATGAACAAACAATCTTCTTATGTTTATAGGAACGGACCTTAGAGCGTCTATGTATCCTTTACCATTAATGAGCGCTCGTAAGATATTACGTTCTAGATCCATGCCCCTTGGAACAATTTTGACAACTCGCCCATAATTTTTTGGATCCCTGCACTTTTCTCGTATTTCTTTACTAAACTGGGTATCATATTCTGTCGTATGACATAAAAATAGCTCAACCGCCCTCTTAAAATTCCTTTTGATTATCTCTCTTCCCACTAAATGAGTAACAAGCCTTTCACTACCAAAGCGTTGAAGCCCGTAAAAATTTGGAATGTTTCGTATTTCAGTAATAAACTCAGAAATGTTACTTTTTGTTGCATTTGAAATTTTTATTTGAAATTGGTTTCCCATTATGTGTGATTTTTTTAATGATTGCCTTGAATATCCAAGCAAAGTTAAATTAGTGTGGGTTGTGTTGCCTTCTCTAAATTTTTTGCCCTCAGATGTAGCGTATTGCGTAGTATCTGCTTTAGAATCCTTAATTCCAAGTACTTTGATTCTTGTTCCCAGCTGATTGGATATCTCCATAATGGCGTGATTCGAATCCATCCCACTTTTTTGTAACAAAAATACTGGAAATCGGTATGATTTATCAGGAAAGCTTGATATGTCTTTTGAAATAGAGTCAACAAGTAATTCTAGAACCTTAAAATCTTCATTTTTTAGCTTTATTGAGCCGCCAATGCCTTCAAATCTGGTCGAGTATAATTTGATGCCTGCCATTTTGTCAATATTTGGAACATCTTTATGCATGGTCCATTAATTCTCAAGAACATTATTTTTATTTCTTGTTTGATACATAGAGTCGATAACAGTGCGAAAATATTTTTAACTTGGATATCTGATGTTTTGATGATAATTTGGCACTTTATTATTTGCCTATAAAGCTTAATATATGAATTGGGACAATTGAAATTGTGGATAGATTAGAGTCGAATCCATGTAGAAAATTTGTAATTTGTGAAAACTGCCTGCACTCTGATAGTATTTGTATGTTTTATGATGCCCATAGATATTGTTTGGAGTGTTTATGTGACCATGCATGTTGTCCTGAATGTAGCTCTGGATATCATGCAATTATGATAGCAGACTAGTAATAGTTTGAGGTCCTTTGCTCTAAAGTTTTTCCGTCTATTTTTCCAGACATAGTAGGATTTAAAATAAAGAATTTATACAAAGATGACCACAGATATTATATGGGTGTAAGTCGATACGTCGCAAGAGAGATTATGAAGGAAATTGGCAACCGTTCTAAAGAATTTTATGAATTCGTTTTACCGCCTGTGGATATTTACGAGGACGGTACAGAACTTGTTATCATTGTAGACCTTCCCGGTTTTCAGAAAAAGGATATTCATGTAAATATCGCCAAGGATATTCTCACACTAAGGGCAAAGCGTGATATCGACATTGAATCACACACTATTCATTTTAGCCAACGACCAAGTAGAATTGAGAAAAAGATACCCCTTCCTTATTCGATACCAGAAGATGACAATGCAAAGACTAAAGCAGATTATGCAAATGGTGTTTTGAAAATCAAGATACCAATATCAAACATGACAAATGTACCTATAACTTGAAATGTCTATCGAATGTTAGTAGAACAATGCAATAAAATTACTTATTTTTACAATGGACTACCCATCCGACTTTTTTTAGTGCGACAGTATAGCTTCGTATTATGATTTATATTCTGTAGACTTAGTAGTCAGAACTTGTTTGGAAGCAAATAATATTCTACTCATGCTGATGTGGCTGGGTGAATTGACCTTAGCAAGCTGGTTACTTTCATATGGTGCTGAACATCTGGCAGTCAGATTTGGCGCTAGGTTCGTAGGAAGAACATTGCTTAGCGTGGCAACTACTCTTCCTGAAATTGCCATAGTTGCATATGCAGCTTCGGCTGGTTCGTATGGTATCGCTTTGGGAGCAGGTTTGGGAAGCAACGTCCTGATGATGACACTCGGGCTAGCAATAATGCTCTTAATCGCAACTACACGTCTTTCTAAAAAACCGCTCAAGAAAATAGATGTCAGCTCATTTAAACTGGACAAGATTTTCCTATTACTAACTGCAGTAATAAGTGCAATACTGTTTATCGATGGTTACCATTTTACAGACGGAATAGTGTTTACCGTTTTATTCTTGGTGTACGTATTCATAGCATTTTATGAAATGAGAATAGAAAAGAAGAAAGACAAGGAAAAAGTTATCGAGGAATATAGTAGTTCTTCGGAGAACATCAATCTTCCCAGTAATCAAAAACAGTTATTAAAATCTGGTATAATCTTTATGATAGGAACGATTGGTGTCTTTTTGGGTGCAGAACCCTTCATCAAATCATTAGAACACGTCTCCGTTGATATAGGTGTTTCAGCAATAATCCTTTCAGTAGTAATAAGCCCGATTGCCGGTGAAATGCCAGAGAAAATATCGTTGATGTTACTTGCGAGAAAAGGGGCTCATGGAACATCTATTGCAATTGCCAATGTACTTGGTTCAAAAATATTAAACAACACGCTATTACTTGCGTTCGCCGTATTCGGAGCTATCTATCACAGTGGCCTTGGTGCAAGTATAGACAGAAGTGAAATATTAACTCAACAGATGTTATTGGCTACAGTAGTTACATTGTTTGCCGTGGGTTTACTGTTTAGAAAAGAGATTGGAATAAGGACAGGATTCATACTTTTAGTAATGTATATTGCAAGCATCGGATTACAATTCTTTATGAATTCTTAAATTTTTAGATAACCGTACTATTAGAGAAATATATTGGAAATGTCATATTTTGTTCAGCGTCAAAGCTTAATCATAAGGACCTTTTGTGTCATTAGTTTTAGTACTGTTACTACGATCGCCTAACAGAACACCAATATCCAAATAAGATTGATTTCTAAGAACAGTTAGATTTAATTTCTCTCCTGGTTTTTTGTTTTCATCTAGGTATGATACTAGATCTTCCATATAAGTAACATTACGATTGTCAACTGCAGTAATTATATCCGTTCCATGTTTATCGCCATATTGATCAGTAGTGCTTCCACGAAGTCCTGCCTTATCAGCTGGTCCATTCTTTGTTATTGAATCGACATAAACTCCCTTAAAGTCTCTACTCAAATTCTCAAAATTCTCTGTTAATTTGGAAGTTAATGAGCTGGCAGAGATACCAAGCCATGGATGAGTATAATTCCCCTTACTAATGAGAACTGGAACTATTTTAGAAATTGTGTTGGAAGGAACGGCCAAACCAATTCCAGAAAATGCTCCAGAATCCGACAATACACCTGCAGAGTTCATTCCAATTACTTCTTCTTGAGTATTAAGCAAGGGCCCTCCCGAATTGCCCGGGTTTATCAATGCATCTGTTTGAATTACACTAGGAATACTAAATGCCGATCCTTCAGTTGAAATCAATCTTCCTTTTTGACTGACAATACCAAGGGACATTGATCCAGCAAGTCCATAAGGGTTACCTATTGCAATAACCTGGTCGCCTACTTCCACAGCAGAAGAATTTCCGAGTATTAGTGGACGAAGTTTTTCAGATATATTTTGTGTAATTTTTATAACAGCAACATCATTGAAGGGATCACTTCCAACTACAGATGCTACATACCGATTACCATCAATGAAAGTAACGTCTACGCTTTTGGAGTCTTGTACCACGTGATGATTAGTTATTATTCTACCTTCTTTATCGAAAATAAATCCAGATCCCAGACTAGTAACGTTTTCGTCTCCTGGAGAATCAGGAGCTTGCTTATTTTCACGAGTAATTTGAACAACTGATCCCTGTACGTCCTTAAAGATCTTGCTAATTGAAGTCGAGGTAGAATTTCTGGTGTTGTCTGACTGTCCAAAAATTTCAAGATGACCAGCATAGAGTATTAAACCCGAAAACACGAAAACGATCACAGCCACTAGAATAAATGGAGCGATTTTCATACAAAAAATCCGTTAAAGTAATCATATAGACGTTTCTATTGGTAATTTCCCGTATCAAACGGCTTTGGATGAATAAATCAAGAACTTTCCACTAAAATATGACCGCTTTCATGTATAATTTCACCCGGAAGTAAAATGGGTTTAAACAATCAAATTGTAAAATCTATCGGGCTATTACCTCATATCAATTTTCTGATATTTTTCAGTCAGTTTTATTTTAAGTTCATCCAACTGATCAGAGACCCATTTAACAAAACCGTCAGTCATCTCCTGCGGGATATTCCTCTTTTCAGCAAGAGCCAAATAACCTTCGAAGATCTTTGCATAGACAGAATTACATACCATCATATTTGCCAAAGCGTCTGATACAAAGTCATCGCTATTACTCTGGAGAAAATTCCGCTTAAATAAATCTAAAAGATTTTTGGTACGTCGATCAATTTCATTTTGATCCATTCCATTTGACAGTGCAAAATTGCTCATTGTAACACCTTTAACTCTATTTCAGTTTATTAAAGTATTCACGGTTGACGTTCCTTGGCAAGTCGTCAATTGTTTGGCCAGATGAGACACATGCAAGCAAGCAAGCAAGCTCTTTAATACAATCAAGAAAATTACAATTTTCAATGTTTACAAGAATTGTTTCATTCCTCCCGAGTGCAACAGAAATACTGTACTTGCTAGGATCTCAAGATCTGCTATTTGGAGTAACTCACCAATGCAATTTTCCATCACAGGCAAAAAACAAGCCTCTAGTAATAAAACCAGTTTTTGATTCAGAATCAATGACAAGCGTGCAAATCGAGGAAAAGATCCAGGAACTTTCAAGATTACAAAAAGATTACTTCATAGTAGAGTATGAGCTACTAAAGGAAATACAACCAGACCTTATCATTTCCCAAGGACTGTGTGAGGTATGTTCACCACACACTCGAGAAACAGATAAGGTGATACAATACTTGGATGAAAAGCCACAAACTCTAGTTCTTGATCCTCACAAAGTTGAGGATATACTACAAAATATTATCGATGTGGCCAAAACTGTCGGAAAGGAAACAGATGGAAGACAAATCTGTGCCTCCTTGACAAGAAGAATCGAAAACATATTAACTACTGTTAAAAGTAATAAACCAAAGGTAATTTGTCTGGAATGGTTTGATCCATATTACATCTGCGGTCACTGGGTACCACAAATGGTCGAAATTGCAGGCGGAATAAATGGAATTAGCCTAACGGGAGAGCGATCTCGCAAGATGGACTTTTCAGAAATTGTTGAATTCGATCCAGACATTCTGATTCTTTTACCTTGCGGATTTGATCTTGAAAGGATAAAAAGAGAATACGATTCCCTAAGTCATAATCATCAGTGGAATTCTCTGAGAGCAGTTCGAACCGATATGGTCTTTGCAGTAGATGCGCTTTCGTACTTTAGTAGGCCTAGTCCCAGGATTATAACAGGCATCGAAATACTTGCCAAAATTTTTAATCCACAATCCTTTACCAATTTGATTACTCCATCTAATGCATATGTTAGAATTAAAAAAGAATTAGGCTAGATGATTAGAATATTAATATAGCAATTACGTCAGAGAAACTTCAATGTATACGTCATCTGGAATTTTTAATCTCATCAGTTGTCTGATTGATCTATCGTCAGCTCCCAGATCAATAACGCGCCTATGAATTCTTAACTCATATTTATCCCATGTATTAGTGCCTTGACCGCAAGGAGATTTCCTCGTAACGACTTTCATTTTCTTTGTCGGAAGAGGATGTGGGCCTCTGAATTTAATTCCGTTTTTCTCTCCAATGCCCTTTATCTCATGGCATACGTTTTCTAGCATAACAAGATTGGTACTAGTTAATTTGATGCGGGCTTCCTGAGTCATTGATAAGACTCACTTTTTAGTAGGGTCGTATTTTTCTATAATAGATTTAACGACACCAGCAGCTATTGTTGTTCCCATATCTCTTAGAGCGAATCTACCAATTTCAGGAAATTCTTTAAACGTCTCTATTGCAAGTGGTCTAACAGGTTTTATTCTAACAATTGCAGCATCACCAGTTTTTAGAAACTTTGGTTTCTCTTCAACAGCTCCTCCAGTTTTTGGATCAATTTTTGCCACAAATTCAGATAAGGTAGCAGCAACCTGCGCCGTATGAGCATGAAGCACTGGAGTATATCCTGGTGCCATTGCTGTAGGGTGATGAATTATAATTATTTGCGCTTCGAATTCTTTCGCAGCATTTGGTGGATTATCGACAGGGCCAATTACATCTCCACGTTTAATTGATTTCTTATCGACACCTCTGAGGTTAAAGCCAATATTATCACCTGATTCTGCGGACTCCATTTGCGTATGATGAGTTTCTATGGATTTGACTTCACCAGTAACGCCAGAAGGCATTACGATTACCTTTTGATTGGCCTTTAGAACTCCTGTTTCCACTCTACCAACAGGCACAGTACCTACACCGGTAATTGAGTAAACATCCTGGATTGGTATCCTGAGTGGCTTTCCCAACGGTTTTTCTGGAGGCTCGAAGAGATCAAGTGTTTCAGCTAATGTTGGTCCTTTATACCACGGCATATTTTCCGACTTCTTGACTAGGTTATCTCCTTTCCAGCCAGAAACTGGAATAAAGCTTATCTTTGAAATATTATAGCCTACGAGTTTCAACATTTTTTCTACAATTTCCTTGACTTCGTTATAACGCGCTTCCGAATATGCCGAATCATCCATTTTATTTAATGCAACAACAATTTGGCCCACACCAAGAGTTCTGGACAAGAATGCGTGCTCTCTAGCTTGACCTCCTGGATCAGTAGCAGCTTCAGTTTCTCCGGGCTTTACTGACACCACAAGAACTGCGACATCTGCTTCTGAGGCTCCAGTTATCATGTTTTTGATAAAGTCTCTATGCCCGGGAGCATCAATTAAAGTGAAAAAATATTTAGAAGTTTCAAATTTTTGGAAAGCCAGATCAATTGTAATTCCTCTTTCTCGCTCATCCTTTATACTATCTAGTACCCAAGCGTACTTGAAAGTATCACCCTTTCCGGTTTCTTCGGACTCTTTGGCAAAAGAATCAATAGTTCTTTGATCGATCACACCCATATCTACTAATAAATGACCAACAATAGTAGATTTACCATTATCAACGTGTCCCACAACCACAAGATTCATGTGGGGTTTTTTACTTGCGCTCATTAGATTAGAAGCGATATTAGGGCTTTATTTGTATTTCGTTAAATACAACACAAATTATTTTGAATCGATTTATTTCCATTGGTTACCTGTCGGGATACTGAGAAATAGTTATGAATGTGCCATGGAAAATTTATGCTCTTTCATAGTCATCTTCAATTCTTACAATATCATTTTCATCAAAGCTACCGTAAGAAATCTCCAAGACAGTACAGCCAGAATTACTCGCTTGAATCCGATGCTTTGCGCCAGATGGAATAATGATATCCTCGCCTTCTTTAAGAGACGATTGTTTGTTCTGAACTTGTACGGTCGCAGACCCCTTAACTATTTTCCAAAACTCCTTTCGTTTATGGTGGTATTGAAGGCTCAATCTGGAACCAGGCTTTATGTGGAGCAATTTTACTGTACACTGTTCATTCTCATTGAATTTTTCAAAGGATCCCCATGGTCGTTTTTCTGAGTAAACTTCCACAAAAAAACAATGGAAAAGTATAATTTAATTATTGCCATGTTTTTTGTAGTAAAAAATATACAATAGTCGCATTAAATTACAATAATTGCCTAAATCTCCAATGTGTGTTTGCAATAATCATGGGGATTGTAAAGGATTAATAATTGAGAATGAAATATTGAAAAATTTCTGTTCCTGTAATTGTCATGATAGCAGCTATCAATTAATCCGAAATTCAATCGCAGCTAATAATGTCGAAAACCTTGGCAATTATGCCACGAATCAAAATTTAGATTAATAACAAAGAGTTCTAATCCAACTACTATTTGACTTTTAACAAAAACATGTATATGGTCGTTACAAAATTACTCCCCAAAATAGAGTCATAGATTATTTATATCTTTTTCATATAATCCGATTACTGGTAACAGTATAACTACTGAACAGAAATAAGTATTTTCTTGCCGTCTATTTCGATTTCTTTGTATTCAATATCTTGCAATTTGTCTTGAGTGATAACAACGCTTTTTACTCTCACGTAGTAAGCCAGTTCTTCTTTATGATTTTCAAGGGACGCTATATCGTCTACGTCTAGTTTTGAAATATGGGCATATGACAATATTTCTGTAGGAACAAAACCCCTTTCCTTTCTCAACTGTTGTATATTTCTAGCGATATCTTTCATAAGACCAAGGGCTATCAATTCGTTACTTCTAGTAGTATCAATAAACACAGCGATATTCTCTTGCTCTGATTCGACCATAACATAAGGTGTTTCTCCGGCGTAGGTAAATTCTACATCATCCTTTGAAAGGTCAATCTCTCCAGAATCATACTTTAGATTGAATTTGTCTTTTGACATCAATTGATCAAACAAATCATTAGAGTTTATTTTCTCAAATGCCCGCAGGGCCTTATTTAGATCGTTTTTTAGTCGAGGAGCAATTTTATTTACCTTGAGCTTTGCATTTAAGGAAACCAGTTTCTCTCGATATAGTGTATTGATTTTTTCAAGAAAATTACTAAAATCTAAACTTTTAATGTTAAGTGAAACGGTATTGAGCTGTTTCTTCAATATCTCTGATAATTCATTTGATTCTAGAAGATTCATATCCTTAGCGAATATGATAACATTGTTAACGGGCCATCTCCTCTTAAATTTCGCTTTCATCCGGGCAGCATTAACTATAGAAATAATATTTTTTGCACTGTCTATTGCCTGTTCAGCATTAATATCTACTAATCTACCATTAAAGATCGGCCAATTTTCCAGCAAAACCATAACTTTATTCTGGAAACAGATCAAATACAGAAAATTTGTAATGAATGGACAATATACATGAAGAATTATGTCAATATTGGATAATGTAAATCCGAGTACTGCATAAATTACGTTTCTTCGCTCTATGGTCTCTACGCTGTCGTCCCATATATCATCCCTAGTCATCGGAACATAAGTTTGACTGAGATCATTGATTATGAATTCTTCTAAATTTTTTGCGGCTTCATTAAATCTGCAAGAATCTAATTGTGTTGTTACTGTTTTGATAAACGTTTGTAATTTTGATAAAATCCAGGATTCAGTCATTGTGAAACTATTGCTCCTCATGACTGAATCTATGTCAATTATTCTAGTGTCAAATTTATCATATGTTCCATTTTGCATTAGGTAGACATGCAGATAATAGAGGGTACTAAGTACTTGATACGGCCTAGAACCCATTTCACTTAGGCTAAAACTTAATGATTCAATGGGAGAAGACTTCCACATAAAATAAAATCTAATCGCATCCACGGAATTTTTAATCAAAAGATCGTTTGCATCCAACACATTACCCAGACTCTTACTCATTTTATTTCCCTTTTCATCCAAGATGTGACCTTGAAATAGAAACGATTGAAAAGGCGGCTTAGCCTCATTTGTCATTATTACGTTCTCCATCAGTAATGTATATGCCCATCCTCTTGTTTGGTCTATTCCTTCCGTCAAAAACGCGGCTGGTATTAGATCCTTGTATTCTTCATCGGAAAATGATGCATATGGCGACGCACCACTGTTGTGCCAAGTATCAAGAACAAATGGCTCTCGATTCATCATGTTACTACATTTGGAACAATTAATTTCGATATTATCTATCCACGGTCTATGCAATTCGAATAGTTCTCCATCTGGTAACTTTGATGCCCTTTTGATAATTTCATCTCTAGAAAACAAAGGTTCTTTCATCCCGCACCTATTGCAGCTCCATATTGGAAGAGGAGTGCCCCATACTCTTTCCCTGGATATGCACCATGGTACTTGTTCCTTTATTATTTCTGAAAACCTATTTTTTGGTGAGTCAAAAAAGAAATTAACATTAGAAATAGCAGTTATTGGTTTATTTTCAAGTTTATCTATCATGTAAAAATATTCTCTCCTCGCAAGCCAAACAACCTTGTGATTCGACCTCCAGCACGTGGGATACTGATGTTTGATCTTGCTCAACTTCAAGTATCCTCCTGCTTCTTTCATTTTGTCAACTACCAGAAGGTCACAATCCCGAACAAACCGGCCCCTAAAAATACCAGCGTCTTCGGTAAATTCAACATTGTCGTTTATAGGTACAAAAATTGGAACATTGCGTTTGACGGCGATATCAAAATCTTCTTGACCATTGGCTGGAGACAGATGCACTACTCCGCTTCCGGTAGTAGCATCGACGAAATTTTCCGCGACTACAAAATGTATCTTGTTGGCATCACTTAGCTCTTTGAGCCCCGGAATTGATTCTAATAATGGGTGAACATATCTTTTGCCATCAAGTTCGATGCCTTTCACCACCCTTTCGACTCTGAATTTCTGAATCCCAAATGCATTCATCAATTCATTTAACCTATCATATCCAACAATCCATGTTTCCTTTTCGACAGATATGTAGGCATATTCAGAGTCTGGATTAACACCAATTAACTCATCGGTTACTAAAGTGAAGGGCATTGTAGTCCATACGACTAAAAAAGTGTTCTCTTCCTTTAATCTCATCTTGTAATAAAAAGAGGGATCCTCGACAATTTTGTATCCCTGATTAACTTCAGCGTTGCTCAAAGAAGTTTGGCATGAAGGGCAATATGCAACTACTCTAAACCATTCCCTAAGAATGCCCAGTTCCCATGCCTTTTTGAGAATCTGCCATTCCCTTTCGATATACGTGTCTTTATAGGTCCAGTATGCTTTTTCATAATCAAACGACATAGCAAGGAGGGAATCAACTTTGATCCATTTTTCGGCGTTGTTCTTAATTAGATCCTTACATTCTTCAACAATTCTTGAAATACCAACTTTTTTGATATTCTCTGCTTTACTTCCAGTTAGTCCTAGATTCTTTTCTGCCTGTAATTCAACTGGCAAACCTTGAGTATCCCATCCTGCTCGAAATTCCACTCTATTTTTTTGCAGTGTCTTGTATCTGTACCACAGATCCTTTATGATCCGTCCTCGCAAATGCCCAATGTGCGGTTCACCATTAAGCGTAGGGGGTCCCTCAACATATCCAATCTTCTCGCTGGATGATAATTCATTTTCAATTAATGATCGTTTATCAATTCTTTCAAGATACGAATTGATTTGAGATTCTATTTCTTTTGGATCATATTTTGGGCCCAGTTTCATTAATGCGAACGTCAGTTCTTTTCACTCTTTTATAATTTTATCAAAATTCAAGATAACCATCTGAAATAATTCAATATCGAGTCAATAGTTATTACAAATGGTAAATTCATTATTTAACTTGAACCTTTTCGAATATAAATACCACCAAATAACAAAATAGCATGACAACAAATCAAGGAATTGGGTCTATCAAGCAGTCGCCTGATGAATGTTCAGCAATTATAGAAATCCCCAAGGGCAGTAATATAAAATATGAATATGACACGAAAAGCGGTTTTATCAAAGTAGACAGGAGATTGTTTACAGCAATGTATTATCCGTGCAATTATGGATTTTTACCAAACACACTGGAAAAAGATGGAGATCCTGTTGATGTACTCGTACTGGGAGAAACGCCCTTGGCGCCCTTATCTCTAATTAGAGTAATACCAGTAGGCATATTGCAGACTGAAGATGAAGAAGGTCATGATTCAAAAATAGTGGCTGTACCGACGTCGAAAATTGACCCTAGTTTCTCTGCCATTCGTGATATCGAAAATATACCACAGTATTTGAAAGACCAAATAAAACACTTCTTTGAACATTACAAAGAATTAGAGAAAGGGAAGTTTGTAAAGATTTCAGGTTGGGAAGGTAAGGAATCAGCAACAGAAAAAATTACTCAGGCTATTGAGAGTTACGAAAAGGGAAAATCAAACTAGAGAGCTTTAAACTGTTCGCTCCATCTCATATATGCTCGAATCATATCCACACTGACACTAGGCTTTCTCGTCTTTATAATTTCTTTAAAATCTGATTCCGTAATTGATCGTGTGCTTGCATCACTATCCAGCCCCTTGCCGCTTTGAAATAGCTCGTCTACGACACGAAGTTGAACGGATTGGCATATGTCCTTGACGTCACTGCCACTGTAACCTTCTGATACCTTTGCAAGATCTTCAATTTTCAATGAAGATTCCATTTGCAATCTTGTAGTATACTGACCAAAAAGGTTGATTCTAGAGGCCCTATCGGGAAGCGAAACATAAATCCTCTTTTGAAATCTTCTAAGAAAACCTGCCTCCAAGCTCCAAGGTTTGTTAGTTGCACCAATGACATATAGTTTTGATTCTCTTGATTTTCCGTTTATGCCATCCATCTCGGTAAGGAATTGATTTTTTACCCTGACTTCGCCTCCCACTTCGCTGTTTCTATTACCCAAAAGAGAATCTATTTCATCAACAAAAATCAAAACCGGAACACCTTCACTATCATGTAACTTGCGCGCCATGGAAAATAATTTAGAAACATTTTTTTCTGCTTCGCCAAGCCATTTGCTCATCATCGAAGCAGCATCGACATTAATGAAATATCCATCAATTTCGGCTGCCGCTGCAGCTGCAAGTAAAGTCTTTCCACAACCTGGAGGTCCAAACAACAGAATTCCCCTTGCCCAGCCCAGTGGCAGTAGATCTGGTCTAATAGTCGGATAGACTATGGATTCTCTCATAGCTCTCTTTGCATCTTCTAAACCAATTACTTCGTTCCATGATACCTTCGGTTTGTCAGTCATAAGTAATTCTTCAAAGTACAAACTGTATCCCCCGTTGGGTTCGTTCCTCTTCTTTGAAGTATGTATATTGTTAAGAATTGAATTCGTTGAATTTACTGATTTCTGATCAAATTGTCCTCCCTTGTTGATTTCAGAGTCATATAAAGAATTAGACATCTGCAGGGCCTTGATTCTATTTTTATAGGAGTTTGCCCTCTCCATGTAAATTTTATTCAACTTGTAATCAGGATAGATTTGCACCAACTTTACCAACGCTTCAACTGCTCGCTGATAGGCACTAATTGCTTGTCCATTGGAACCCTCCGAGTCCAATCTAATTGCCTCAGCTGCGTATTTACTGGCACTATTCTCTAGTTCCTGTGGAGCTAAACTCATATAATCACTAAAACTCTGAGTATTTCTTTGAAGTACTACATTGTGAATCTATATTGGTCAAGGAACAAAATAAATTGAACAAAGAGTAGAAAAAATTATCAAAATTCTGTGAAAAAGACTAGAAAAATTTCACTAATATTATATCAAACTAATGTTTTGCATTTGATTAGGATGTTCTTTATTGATAAATTTGTGCTTGTGAGATGATAGGACAAAAAAGCATTGTGAGAAGATTCATCAACATCAATGGGTTTTGCCATAATCAGCTTTTAAATTTTCTTATCTTTTGTCCAATCAAATTGACATCCTGCTTTACTTCCACATTTAAAAAAAAGTGCTCATGACTAAACGTCCTGATGACATACCAAATTATCTGGATCTCGTAGCGAATCTTGAAGAATTCGGGCTATCAAAATATGAGTCTATGGCATACATCACATTGGTTTCAAAAGGAACATTAGGAGCAAGTGAGATAGCCTATTATTCGAATCTTCCTCGAACAAAGATTTACACGACTTTAAAAAAATTAGAAAGAAAAAAACTTTCAACAATTTCAAATCAGAAACCAATGATAGCTACAGCAACACCGCCTGACGAAGCATTCGGTGAACTGATTACAATGCAACAAGGGAGATTGGCGTCGATGCATAACATTTTGAATAGTCTGAAGAAATTGAGAGATGAGGGGAAAAAGCCATATGAAGAAAAAAAGTACCTGGTTCTCGAACCCAATGCAGTAGTGCAAAAAATTGAAGAACTGATTTCTTCAACCAAATCAAATATTGACTTTATTCTGGACTCATGGGGACAAAATGTTGTCTTTCAATCTAAAGCTTCTTTGTCAGAGGCCGTTAAGAGAGGTGTAAAAATCAATATTCTACTTGGTATTCAATCGTTTGCTAATGACAATGATGTAACGTTTCCAACCGGAGTACAAGTTAGGTCGGACAATGTTTCTGGGAACATAATTATTTTCGATTTCAAAAAAATAATTTTCATCGACAGTACCAATGGAAAGGCATCTCTAATATTGACACCAGATGTATTTGGTAATTCTTATATCAAATTGTTTGACGAGAAATGGAAAAAAGCTCTTAGAATAAACCCTAGTATACTGAGCAACAGGATTCCAAAGGAGGCAATAATTTTGTCTAAATTGGTAGAAGATGATCTTACACAAATATTACTGGACCTGTCAATCACGCAAGATAGTAATTATTCATCGTTAATTGGTGAGATTGAAAAATTTAGTAGCGACATAAAATGTCAAAGTATTGATGATATGATACGTATCGTAGATTCGGCCCTAAAGATAAGCTACTCAGGGTACCTGAACTATGAATCCCAAAACAATATGTTAAAACTTCACTTTGACTCGAAGGAAAAATCAATTGTACCTTGGATATTAATCATCACTGCTTATATCAAAAAATTTGGAAACGATTCAAAAATTATTCATGACCATAGTGAAAAAAATACAAATTCAATATACATAAAGCTCCTAAATCCAAACGTGATTCATGTGAACTAGGTACCCAATAATAACATCATCATTCAATTCAATCTAGGTAATTTCTGATTTCGTCATTTTTTTATATCGAATACTCAACTTGTTACCACAAATCGCACAGATCGTATGTTTTGGGGCATAACCTCTTCCACAACTTTTACAAAACTTAACCCATTTTCTTGTTTCCTTAATACCCTTTGTTCCTAAGTTGAGTAATTTAATTGACAAAATTTTTGCAAGATTACAGACAGCAAAGTCATCGGTAACTAGTGTTGCATCATTACTTTTCGCAAGAGCAAGGATTGAAATATCAGCATCAGTAAGTCTCCCCTCTCCTGTTTGTTTCGCAGCATCTTGGACCAATCTCAATGACATAATATCAGGCTCAAATATCATGATTCTCCTATTTGATACCAGAGTGTCCAAAATTGAAAAATTCCTTTGAATATGGGAAATCTCGTCAAATACTAAATCTGATGTAATGCAAGTACTTTTGGACTTCAAATGAAATCCCTGGTAAAATGCTGTTGCGTCTAAGGCAAATTTTGAATCTGTTCTAGAATCCGAGTTTTTCAAGCTGCCTTATACCCCTTTTACCAATCCGTAGGAATACTCCATCATATGGATATTTAGAGATGATGATGTTACTTTTCCACTTCGAGTCAAAAACCTGTTGACCGTCAATAATTATTTTTGAGCTGTCAGTCGAACTGATAACAATATCGTTTATATCGACAATTAGTGCTGGTGTCTTGTTAACCGGAGCAATTGGTAATATCATGACACATTTCATATTCTCATGAACTATAGGTCCACCTAAAGAAAGAGCATGTCCAGTTGAACCTGTCGCAGTAGAAATTATGACTCCATCCATTTTCTGTGATATAGGGTAATCGAGTACTTTAATAGTAACAACAGGAGTCTTGGTCAAATTTGTCCTTGTTATAACTATGTCGTTGAGTGCGGCACCAACCATTTTTCCATCAATCTTTGCCTGCAATCGTAGTCTTTTATCATAAAAATAGTTTCCATTGAAAATATCCTGCAACTGTTGTTCAATTGGTTTTGTATTAGCCTCTGCCAATATCCCTCTGGTTCCTCCTATATTTAGGCTGAAAACCGGTGTACTTTTACTTATCATTCTAAAGGCGCGGAGAGTCGTACCATCTCCCCCTATGGCAAAAACTAGATCAAGATCGGTTTTGGCGAGCTCTGAAGGATCAACTAGATGAACATTATTAGCACCAAGTTGTTCTATTGAGAATACCTTAACTTTTTTTTCATCCAGAAACTTTGCAACATTTCGAGCAGCATTTTTTGCCAAGTCATTTTTGATTTTCGTGACAATAGCGACATTTTTTATCCGAGGTACCAATTAACAAGTTAGATAGTTTGCTGCATGACTTAAATGCATTTTTGTCCGTCGCTTTCATATCCACACGAATAAATATCGTCATATTAATTCGATTTATGGGCCGATAGCTCAGCTTGGCGGAGCGTTCGACTGATAATCGAAAGGCCGAGGGTTCAAATCCCTTTCGGCCCAGTATGTAAATACATTCATAGTATAAATTTCGATGTAGACGCAAATACTAATCCCTGACTTTGATTGCATGTTGTTAGGTAGATACAAACCAAATTGTCAGTTCGCAACGGCCACGTATGATATCATAATCCTTGATATAATCCCCTAAAAGCAGATAATGAATAAAATTATCGTGTGGTTTTTTTATAACGAGCCAACTTACAAATCCGGAGCAAGCAGCCAATAGCAACATTTCAAGATATCCCCATTGATTATCTATATGTTCCCAATTATTTCCAAGTTGCATGCCTATGAAGGCGAATAGCAAATTCCATTTGACAGATCCATGAAAGATGTATACTGAAAATTTTACAAAAATCGTTCTGCCTATTCCACATGGTAGTGGGATATAGGTTCTTATTGCGGGTAACAAGAGTTCAAAAAATGAAATTCGCTCTCCGTACTTTTGAAATAAATTTAAGATAATGTGTTGCGATATTCATCTTTTGCCCAATCAATAAGTGCTTTTAATTCTGTTGTACTGTAATCAACGTCCATTTCATGTGATATTTGCAACAAGTCGTTGTTGGTATATACTGCAATCCGTAAATTATTTTCAATTTTCTTCCTTAATGCAGTGACAGTATTTGACAGGAATTTCAATGTGTTAGCATTAAAGGAAAATATCATTACGGTTGACAATCCATTTACATTTTTTAATTTTTTAGAAATAAGCCTTTGAATATCTATGTCGAAAAATGGATCTATTTTATTTTCAACATTTCCCAAATATAGCGAATGCCACCCCATCAAATGCAAAGTTACAGAGGCAATCCTTGCCAGATATGTTGCATCATCTGAACCCGAAACGACTATCGAGTAGGCTCTTAATTTTGGTGTGTCTGTCGTAGAAACAAACTTTGTCATCAATACAAGATCTAAGGCAGTATTTGAAACTAGCAATTTTTCACTTTCACTTATTTTGCCTCTATCATACATATCATTTAATATATTCAAAGTTGGTAAAATAATATCAAATATTATTCTCTCCTTTGATATCGTTGAAAATAGCAAATTGGAAATTATGTTAATTGCTTGTGATTCATTACCCTGAACCAGACAATCTAAAAATTTTTGTTGTAAATTGTGGATATTTATTGGAAATTCAATTTGGGGGGCATCTTTGTCCAAGTACCATACATTAACGGTTCCAATTTTTTTTTTCGAATTAATCCTTGTGCCAGCATTAGGCTCAAGTATTTTGTAAGGGTCATTCGATTTATCTTGGTCCTTGAGGCCAATTCAATTCCGGATAGACCGGCGTAGTTTTCAGATAAAGCAAAAAATACTTTTTGTTTTACTTCTTCAAAGTTATACCCGTAATGCATAGAAGTTATTGATCACGTATGTTTTTAATAGTTTTCATTTTCACAAGCATGTTTTTGAGATTAACCAAAAAATATAAGTCGATTATAATATGGGTTGCATTAGTAATGTCCAATAAAAAAGTTGTATTAGCTTTCTCTGGTGGTTTGGACACATCAGTATGCATAAAATATCTGCAAAATAAGCAAAAAATGGATGTCATTACGACCACCGTTGACTGCGGTCAAGAAGATGACTTTGATGCAATTAGAAAAAAATCAAAGATGCTTGGCGCTATAAAGCATGTCAACGTCGATGCAAAAAATGAGTTTGTAGAGAAATATGTTTACAGATCAATCAGGGCAAACGGTCTCTATCAAGGAAAATATCCTCTTGCTACTGCTCTAGCTCGCCCATTGATTGCGGAGAAAATAATGAAAGTAGCTGCGCAAGAAGGTGCAGCTGCAGTTGCACATGGATGCACGGGAAAGGGAAATGACCAAGTTAGGTTTGATATTGCAATGTCATCAATTGATCCAACCATCAAGGTAATTGCTCCAATAAGGGAGATGAATTTGACACGGGATCGTGAAGTGGCATACGCAAAAAAAAATAATGTTCCACTAAATGATGAAATTAAAAAGTATAGCACTGACACAAATATATGGGGAAGAGCTATCGAAGCAGGTCAATTAGAAGATCCTTGGACAGAACCTCCAGAAGAAATTTTTAGTTTGGTCAAGAATAAGATG
>JAHEZK010000064.1 GCA_023251115.1 Nitrosomicrobium frigidum (SeqCode)
ATATTCAACAAATTCACGGACAGGAGGATAGTGGAATCATCACCAGTTCTCTGAATGCTAACACTTCGTTATCCAATTCTTCTGCTAATAACTCTGTGTTAGGGCCTCCTGTCGACATTGAGCAGTTTACCATTACGTGCAGCGATTTTAAGCAATTATACGATGCGCTTTCTGAGGTAAATGTAGGCAACATGGCCGCAGAAGGTAACATAAATCAGTCTACACTTGATGGCGTAGAAACAATCTTTAACAACCACGCTGGAAATTGCTCTCAGCTTGACGAATATGAATTCGAGTAGACTTGCTTGTTTGATAAGGTCTACAGTGGAGCCAACTGATTTTGTATATTAGATTACCTTGTTACTACATTTAAATTTCTTAAAGAATATTAATGTAACACCTACTCCAATCATCGCACCTAAAATAGTAATAGGAATAATTAGCGAATCCATCTGAGCCCAAAACGGCTCTGATATGTGAATCGGGAAATCAAAAATAAGTGTCCTATTTGACTCACTAGAATTTAGAATGGAAATGTTATCTGGGATATCCACACTTACAAGAAAGATACCTGCTCTCTCAAATCTGTAATTATAGGAGTAGTGTCCACTCGACAAGAATACTGGATGTGTTTCAAGTAATTCATGTTTTCCATCCGAAATTCTAATGACGATCGGTGTATCGGTTATTGGAATGTTACTGACTGAATTTATTCTAATATTGATACGTGTGTCGTGTCCTGAAATAGGGACTGCGGGCAAAGTATTAATTTGTATGTCATAATCCCCTATACGTTGTCGTAAAGAATTACTTAGCAAATCAGCTGATAGCATTTGCTGACCGTACATTGTGGCGGTTAAAAAAATAATACATATGAAAAATAGTTTTAGGTTCTCCAAGTTTTACTTCATTGATTCCTCGTCATGCTGAGACCTGGTCGTTAACATTGAGTTATATCCTTGAATGCACACATAGATACTAACTATTGGTTTTCAAATGACTCGCAAGTTTTTTGAGCTCTGAAATGCACATTTCCACTATCTGAGACATAAATATTGCCCGAAGAATCTATTGCAATATCATGGGGAATCAAGAATTGATTATCTCGGCATCCCAGTGATCCCCATTTTGTAATAAACTCACCTTCACTGTTGAATTTCTGAATACGTACATTTCTTGTATCTACCACATATACGTTACCTTCCTTGTCAGTTACAATCCCGTGGTTTTCAACAAAATGGCCATTACCATATCCAAATCCTCCCCACTGTTTTTCAAAATTGCCTTGATCATCAAACTTCGCAATATAAGAATTGTTTCGGCCATCAGTAACGTAAACTGAATCATTAGAGTCTACTGTTATATCATGTAAATGTACAAATAACATGCCGGGAGAGTAAGAATTCCATTTGGTCAAAAATTTACCATCATTGCTAAATTTTTGAGCTTCGGGATTGTCCTGATCACTTATATACACATTATCACTTGAGTCAACTGCAACTCCCCATGGCTTGATAAATTGACTGTCAGCTCTTCCCTTACTACCCCACATTGTAATGAAATTGCCGTCACTATCAAATTTCTGAATATGTTGGTTAGCATAATCGGCGACGAAAACATTGCCTTTTGAATCTACAGCCATGCTCTCAGGTTGAAAGAATTGTCCTGGACCAGTTCCTCTAGTACCCCACATTGTAATGAAATTTCCTTCACTGTCGAATTTTTGAACATTGCATTTTTCTGCATCGCTTACGTAAACATTTCCGCCGTAATCAACTGTAATTCCATGTGCATGTAAAAACTGTCCTGGCCCTGTTCCTTTCGTACCCCAGGCAGTAATTAGTGTACCGTTGCTATCAAATTTCTTCACATAATGGAATCCATTTAGATCGTTAGTAACAGGACCTGCTGCTTTTGAATCATTTGATGCAACATTACTAACATAATGAGATTGATCCTTGTTATCCTTACAATTAAGACTCTTGGGATCTTCTGAAGTTTGGGAATAGATTGACTGAAAATTCAAAATATACAAACTTGAAAATACTAAAGTTAATGACAGTAATGCAACAGGAATCTTCGAATTACTCATACCTATTATGTTTGGAATTTTTGTGTGTAATATCATCAGCTGGCTACCTCAATAAGCGACATCATTTTGAAGTCCTTGAGCACCAAATATAAATTTAAACTAAAATTACTTGAAAAGTTGGTAAGAATAAAAAGGTTCTAGCCACAGCTTGTTTGGTTATTATTTTGTCTAACGAATGTCTCTCATTTTCTGGTGCCTTTTTCCTATGTGTATTTTGCGTAGTAATTGTAATCATTCAAGTTCAACTTTAAACATTTCTTGTAGTGCAGGTTGTACTTGACTATGAATTAATCCGTCTATATCGTTAATAGAACTTTTTTCTTCTATCTTGGTCTTGAGAGTATCAAGACTATTTTTGACTTGATCTAATTGACTTGTCGAGTTGAGGGTATTTCCTAATTCATTGTCAAAACGGTCTATAGTTACATTAGTGAGATACAAGGCTTGCTCATATGGGCCCATGGCAGGTTTTGTTTTCTGACTCTTGGTATCTGTCGAATTCGAATCTAATACGTAGTTATTCATGACTTTCATGTTCATTCCTTTGTGTCCTGAATTATTCATCTCGGATACGGATGCTTGAAACGCCTTGGTATAGTAATCCAAAACCTTATTCAGGTCCAACGAAATTGCGAGTGGATGCATTGTCGAATTTTCAAGTTGTGATTTATCGATTCTTGTTGAAATAACCGGCAATGATATCATTAATTACATTCGTCATCTCCTTTACATCCGTCTTGCCCACATTTTTCAAATCAAGTGTGGAAGAGGAGAGATAGTTTCCGAGACGTTGATTCTGTTCATTGATTTCCTTGAATGCCGAACCGTTTAGCAGGAATGAAGCTTTATCTGCATATTCTGTTAATAATGTAGTATTATCCACATTATTTCCTACCAATAAAATAATGCTTTCAAAATCATCCATTAATGAAAGGAAAGCGGCTTCCTCACTTGGAGTAAAGTTATGCGCATGAACACCAGACGGGATAAATGGCCCTCCTACTGCCAATGAAGAGAGTAGGACGGCAGCAGAATGGTAAAAATTCATAACTCATTGCACTATGATACCAAAATTTATTATTTGTGGAATTAACTGAAAATCCAAAAAAATAAGAAAGTAGTTGGTTGTGAACAAGTTACAAATTTGGGTGATTCAAGAAATAACATTCTCATCCTCACTAGATATTTTCTGACAAATTCGGAGGCATTTGTATCCAATATGTAGAGTCATACAAGTCTTCTGTGCAGGAACACAAAAATTCAAATTGTTTCGCATTATGATAATCCAGTATAAAAGTAAGTAGCATTGAAGTATTGAATTATCGTTGACTTATAGGTACCAATCATAGGACCAATATTAAAGGATCCTGTAAATACATAAAAATATCAAGCTGGTTGTATAGTATGTGATATGGGCAAAAGTAATTGAGAGATTATCTCTATTTTGTGTCAATCGTCCTAGCCCATTATACTAAATCCCATGTACGGTTAAATCTTATTTTTGCGTCTTAGGTAAGCTACAATTATGGCAATTACTGCTAAGGCAGGTAACAAGTAATAAGCTATCAGTTCATTTGTTGGAATTGCTTGGTTTGCATCGGTAGCTGATATGTCAAAATCAATTGAAACGGGATTTTCAGAATACATGGGATCTCCATTTATCTTGATCAATAGGGTAACTAGATAGTCTCCAGTTTTCTTAAAAGTAAACGGGAAGCTAATATCGCTGAACTCATAAAATTTGAAAGGAATATTTTGAACTACTGAATTATTAATTTTATTCTTAATAATTAGCGATGCAAAGATGTTGTTTACATTTTGATTATCCTTGTCTAGGATGCTAAAATTTAGTATGGTCGAGTTGTCTCCAGCAAAAGGTAGCGTAGGATATGGGGCAAAAACTATTTGATAGTCTCCTATCTTCTTGGCTGTTCCAAAAAAATGACCCGATACCAGGTGTGAATTTTCACGACTATTGTATACCGTTGAAAACAAGAAAAGAAATAAAACCAAAAGTGCTATGTGTTTTGAATCGAAAATCCATTGTAAAGCTGTGATCATTATTGCAATCGATTGTATTACGGTATCAGGAACCTTCTATCAATCCCTTTTTAAATCGCAATAAAGTGAATAAGTAACCTGCCAGTACGACCCCTGCAATTCCTATCCCAAGTGCCGTCAAAAGTATCAAATATGAAATACCTGAATCTCTGTGTAAGCTGTCAATGGACTCTTGAATATCAGTCATTTCTTTATTTGACATATTCAAGTCGTCATTGCCCTTTTGAATGTCGTTTGATAACTTGCTAATTGCATCCTGAACTTGCTCATTCTGATTATTCGAACTGGTCGTGTCTATTGAACTGTCGGGGAAGGAAAATATTGATTTTGATTCTACGTCTTCAATCTTAAATTCACCGTCAACTTTTTGTCCCTTTACATCTCCCTGCGCTACCAAAATATATGGTCCAACCCTAGTTGGCAAAATCTTAGACTCATATCCACCATCGGTGGTTGGTGAGGGTTGGAAGTCTAATGGTTTTGATATGGTGCCGTATTTCACAGATATCGTAAGATTGGCTAGCGCGTTCAGAACAGGTGATTTCTCACCATTGCTTTCCTTATTTACCTGTACTGTTATACTGTTGAGATCAGATGCAAGTGCTGGTTCAGTTAGCCATCCAATCTCAACGGTAGTATTTCCAAAGGTTTTACTAGTATGTGCAAACGAAACATGGGTATAACTTGTAAAAAACACAAAAGCCACAATAAGAGAACCTGCAACTAAAATAGCTCCTCTAATTTCCATTTATGTAAGACTAAATCCTTCATACTCGATATATCCTTTGTCCTCTTCTTTCGATTCGTGTACTAGAAAAAAAGGAATAATAAAATAATCAGATCGGTAAGATACTATAGGCATATTTTGATTCCTAAATTATCTTTGAATTCTTTTCTTTCATCCTCTTGCAAAAATTTTCCTATGATGTTGATAATTATTTGTGTATCTTTTTTCGGTTTTAGTGCTATCCACACATCTTTCGGACATGCCTTCGTTGTCAACAGCAATCCTTCGCAATCACAGTCTATTCCCACGTCACCACAACAAGTTAGTGTCTTCTTCAGTGAACCAGTAGATTTGCATTATAGTCATCTAAAGGTATTAGATTCCAGTGGAAAGCAGGTTGATAAGGGAGATGTACGATACTTTCAACAAAACGACGAATCCGCATTAGCAGTATCTGTCCCGTCATTGAAAGATGGAATTTATACAGTGTCTACCAATGTTCTATCTCAGACCGATGGTCATGTAACTGAAAATGCCTTTGTTTTTGCTATTGGACAGCAAGTGCTACCTGCGAACGTAACTAAAATCACTCAATCTTCTACTCTTTATCTTCCAGAAGCAATAGCAAGATTTCCTGCCTTATTGGCTCAGGTAATGATAGTTGGTGCAGCGTTCTGCACTCTTTGGATGTGGACACCATTGTCGAAAATTGCTTCACTCACAGAATCTACATCTCAACTCAGGAACAGAGTCAACAAGAGCCTTGTTGTTTACTACTTAACAGCCTCAGTAATATTGGTGTCTTCAAATTTTGCTATTCTGTATTTTCAAGCAATTGCAATCAATGGGAGTATAATAGATGTTCTTGGAACCAGATTTGGGACTGTATTGATAGAACGTTCTGTAATATCATTTGTAATTCTTGGTCTATCATTGTTTGAGTTTGGACGGTTCGGGAAAAAAGGGAACCATACATTTTCTAAATTCGAAAATGTGGGATTTCTATTAATAGGAATATTTTTATTAATTACTACAAGCCTAATTGGACACGGTGCATCAAATAAGCAGCTGGTTCCAATAATCATGGATTTTATCCATAATTTAACTGCGTCCATATGGATTGGAGGCACTTTTTATCTTGCCTTTATATTGATTCCCATAGTAAAACAATCAAGTATAAATTGGTATCATAAATTAGCAACACTGTCTTTGTGGATTCCAAGATATTCTACCTTGATAGTAACATTACTGGGTGTTATCATTATCACAGGCCCATTTTTACTATATATACTTGAAGACAATTTGAGTTTAGTTATTGGTTCGTTATATGGTACCTTTTTGATTTTAAAACTTCTATTTGCCGGATTAATGGTTGTGTTAGGAGGATATAGTAGTTTTTTCATTAACAAAAAAGTCACCAGTTTGCTAAAGGTTCTACAAGTTATCGGGAAAAACTTGAGTAACTCCAATTTAGAAG
>JAHEZK010000065.1 GCA_023251115.1 Nitrosomicrobium frigidum (SeqCode)
CAAAGATTGATACACTTATAGAACAACTTAAAAAAATTTAGAGGAAAATTTAAAAAATCGAGGCCACTCAACATGAATCAATATAATGCCTGAATTAAAGATACCTGGGCTTTCAAGCTTGTTAGGACAAGCAGCAACTGAAAAGTTTGATTCTGGAATAATATTACTCATGAGTCCTCCTGGAGGAGGCAAAACGCTCTTCTGTAGGCAGATGATAATAGAGCGCCTGCAAAATGGATCTGCCTGTATATATATTAATTCGAGTATGACCCGCAAGGAGTATCAAAATCTCTTCAACACTATAACTGGTGAAAAAATTGACAAACTGAAATTTCTGAATCCCTATTTAGTAACCACTAGCAGTAGTGAATCAGATCCGTCAACTAATATGAACGACCCCAAGCTCTCAGCCACTCTTCAAGAGATACAGAATACGATAGATCAATGGTCCTCTGTTACCAATACAAGCGGAGGAACGACTCAGGAATCTACATCTTCTCTAAATGACCATACAAAGTATGCCATAGTCCTTGATTCCCTGACACATATGTTTACTCTATTTGAGGAAGACAAAGTATTGAAGTTTGTAAACGCACTATCATTCCTTATTAAAGAATTAGAAGCCACAGCGCTGATTACAATGTCGGGTACTCAATCCAGTAATGGAACAATTCTGAACAAGCTGAGTTCAATATTTGACATTGTCCTTGAGATAGAAGTTCAAGAAGAATCAGATAAGATAAAGCGAAAACTAAAATTAGTATCAATCAAGGGAGGAGGTAGCAAATCAGCCTCAGCCCTTTTTAACATTGAAGAAGACGGCAATTTGAAATTTGAATCAGAAGCAAGTGCAAAATCAAAATTATCTATTTGCGGTCTTTGTAAGGCACCCATTTTAGAAGAACCCGAGTATTATCTGGATATGCCCTTCCATCACAACCATGTAAACATTTACATGAAGCTTGCCGGCGCCTTTGGTCAAGCACGTGTATCTGACGTTGGTCCTTCGGGGGTAATTGATGCTACATTTTTCTTTGTAGATGTTGTGGGGTTATCAGACCCAGCTCTGTCTGTAAGAAGACAAATAGAAAAGATTGAGGCGTTAAATGATATGATAGGTCATTGCGATACCTTCAAGAAAGCATCTGACAAACGAGTTCTGCCCACAGGCGACGGTATGACCATCGGTTTCATGCTAAGCCCTGAATCTCCGCTTCAACTTGGAATCGAGTTGCATCAGGCTTTAAAAAAGTATAACTTGCATACAAACAAAGAAGATGGATCATTTCTTGACGTTCGAATCGGTCTTGCATCAGGATCTGTCTTTATAGTAAACGATGTAAATTCTAATCAGAACATTTGGGGACCAGGTATTATTTTTGCGAGACGTGTCATGGATGTTGGGGACGGAGGTCATATTCTGTTAGCAGGACCACTAGCTGAGTCTTTACTGGCTTTGGATGACAAGTATAGAGGTATGATTAATTTACTTGGGGATTATCAGGTAAAACACGGTCAGGTAATAAAGATATACTCCGCCTATTCACCAAATGAATTTGGCAATTCTGCAATACCCGGACGTTTTAAATCATAGTACTAGTTCCTAGTATAAGATATTGATACTGCAAAATAGACCTTTAGTAGACTATAAAAGAATCCCGATAAAAGAACAAAAGATTCGTGAGTCCCTATTGAATCTTAAGCACGGCCCTGAATCTTAACTCTCCTTTAACTACTTTGTCATATGCAGTATTCATGTCGTCCAATGGAAAAGATTCAGTCATGACACGAACCTTACCTTTAGCTACATAATCCAGCGCTTCATACAGATATTCTCTATCATTCTGAAGTGATCCTATGATGCGTCCTCTGCCCATAAGTAAATGCCCTGTAACAATTAGAGGCTCATCGGATATCCCCATTAAGACTAGTCTTCCATCTGGTCTCAAACCCTTTAGTGTCTCACCTGTTGCTTTGTAAGAGTTACTTGTCGCTAGAATCACATCTGCCCCACCGGCCTTTTTTAGACCCTTTCCATCTGACACCACAACATCAGCTCCGAGTTTGTATGCTAATTCTTCCTTATCTTTGGAATGAGTAACAGCAATCGTTTCAAAACCGCAAACATTGGAATATTGAATTGCTAGATGGCCCAAACCTCCGATGCCAACAACTGCTACACGTTCATGGGGCTTGGGTTCAGCAATTCTCAAACCACTATATACTGTATATCCTGCACAAAAGATTGGTGCTGCCTGTTCATACTTCAATCCATCAGGAAGTAGCTGTGTAGCATCTGCATAAGCCACCATATATTCTGCGTGACCTCCGGCAATGTTAACACCTGTACCTATCTGTTCTGAACAAAAAAGTGACTTTCCTCTTTGGCACCATTCACATCTGCCGCAAGTATGTTGAACCCATGGGACGCCAACTCTATCTCCTTCCTTCCTTGTTGTAACATTTTGGCCCAATTCTACTATTTGACCAACGGGTTCATGACCTATCGTATTGGGAAAACTAGCAGGAAGCACACCTTCTGTCATGTGTACGTCAGTATAACAGATACCGCTTGCATGCATCTTGATGAGAACCTGATTAGGACCTGGTTTGGGAGTCGGTACATCTTTTAACTGCCACTTGCCATGCACCTCTGGAACTACTGCTGCTTTCATTTTGAATCAAACTCTTTGTAAGGCAGGCCTAAATTATATCTTTTGAGTATGTGAAATAAAATCAAAATGATACTATTGGATACCCATAAATAAAATAAAGCCCTTTAGATAACAATGCAAAGTAAAATTATTAAATTATCCTTGATAGCATTGGTATTTGTCTTTTTAGCAATAACAATTGGGAGTACTAACGTCGAGGCAATTTGGCCATTTGATCAAATGTTTTCGCCAGAATCTCCGTCACAAAATAATCAAAGTAACAGTTCAAGCCAATTATCTGGTTCACCTGCAGGTCAACCTCCGTACTGAAAATATCAATTTTATATACTGTTACCATTTTTGATTCATATTTTTAAATTTATGTAACCGCTGCTTACTAGTTGATTATATATTCATTGCATTAAATCTGTTTACCCTAAAATGAATTTACAAATAATGTATACCCTAATTAATAATTTTTTGCCTCATAGAAAGTCAATTTTACAATTTGAATTACGTAAGTTTTCTCATTGTTACCTTGCGAAGTATCCTGCATAAATTAAATAAATTAATGGCGACTTAAAATCCTGTTCTCGTATAACTGGATTTACATTCTATCTAGAAGATGCGTGTTGCTATTGGTAATCCTTGCACGGTTGTCTTTTACTAGTTATTTATTTTTGACCGATTATACATACCCATTTATGTTTTTTGGAATTTATACTACTATGAGCGCATCAGGAAAGGCGGGTTCCATTATAGTAGCAATCATCGCGGCCATAGTAATAATAGCCATACTAGTTTTCCTTGTAAATATCCTAGCACCAATTATAGTCGGCATCATAATAATCATAATAATCGCAGCAGTTGCATATTGGGTTTATCAGCAAATGAGAGGTACCACTTAGGTGGAGAAAGCATATTGAACTGACACCATCAGTGCAGTAATATGATACTGTTATAAATTTTTGTGAGTATACATAGTACATGCACTACATTTTGACGGTAATAACTATTGCAATCATATTCTCGTTACCAAATATAGGTTTTGCTCAGAATTCAGAAAATGCGTCTCAATCTGTTGGAGCAGAAGTAAAGATCTCACCACCAATCTATGGACTAACGTCAGCCTAGGCGATGACTTAATATCCTCAGGACATAGTAAACGGAGTAACATGCTACCGTTTTTTAGCGACTGGAAGGTACAGATACAAGTTACTATTATCCGAGCGGTGAGGTTCTAAAGTTAGTAAACTTGCTCAACGCTTTTCATCGTCTATTGGTTGTCCCGGTTCTGGTGCTGGCTCAGGTTCTACATCACCTGGCTCTTCTGGCTCGGGTTCCACCTGCCCCATTTTATAAAAAATATCTGTTATTGTTGACATGCTATAATTAAGGCTTAAAACTATTTATGCTTTATAGTAACAGACATGCAGCTGAGTGCAAAAATAAAAAAATTCTAGGAGTATATAAAAAAAATGAAGGTATTAAAATGTCTTCTTCATCTTCAAGAATCATTATTTTTAGTTTTTTGTTATTTGGTTGATACATTGCTTATCAAATTGCAGAACTAGCGTTATAGATAAGATATAACTACCATCTTAACAAATAATCGATAGATTCCGACAACCGATAACGTAAGAATAACATAGCTTAAAAGGTTATCAATATTTGAACCTAAAATTATTGTTCATTAAAAAGTCATCAATACGAAAGGTAAACTCTATCGACTCCCTCTGAATCCCCCTGATTGTTTCTTTTGACTGTCTTTAATAGAATTGTAATTTTTACTGTTAGTAACGAATCTATGTCGTAGCTTATTTGCAGCTGTATAGATAATATAGGTCGAAGTCCTACTATTATGAATAAGAGTATTGGAGGCTGAGATAGACTAATGATAAAAGACTTGGTAAATCCAACTAATTTTAATCTCTTGGTTGGAAAACTCGGAGACGTTCTTACCAGAGCGTTGGATCTTCCTTTAGGATATGCAATAAATTGGGGAAGAATCTGGTCACTTTGGCCAGTGCATTTGGAGACTGCTTGCTGCAGTGTAGAATTTGGAGCAGCTTCTGGTCCCCGATATGATGTGGAAAGATTTGGAATAATTGAGGCTTTTGGTTCATTAAGACAATGTGATCTGATTGTTGTTCAGGGTACTGTTACAAGAAAAATGGCTCCCAGATTAAGAATGGTTTATGATCAGATGCCAGATCCAAAATATGTCATTGCCATGGGTGCCTGTGCAATTACAGGAGGACTGTACATTGACTCTTATAACGTGCTTCCAGGTGTTGACGGCATTGTTCCAGTTGATGTATATGTACCTGGCTGTCCACCAAGACCTGAAACCCTAATTCAAGGTTGTATGTTGCTGCAAGAAAAAATAAAAAGGTCGAAGATTAGATAATACTGTCATAAATTTAAGATTACTTTAATGATTGTCATGATGATTTAATTTCCGTAGAGTTATTTGTACAATTCTATGTGCTAGGTACTGGAACTACATAATAATTGAAGTAATTGAATTGTGTACCAAATTAAAGAATGAAATTGAAAAAAAGTTTCTAGAATAGACGCTATCAAGGATGGGGTTTTATTTTAATTCAGTTTAGTTGGTTTTTTCTGTATGGTTTTTTTCCTTCATTTGTAAGCTAAAAATAGAGTGGTATCCAAGAACTTTCATGGACAAGAAATTCCACCAACTAGCTCCAGATATGACGATTTGTAGAATTGTAAATGGAATGTGGCAGATTGCGGGTGGACATGGAGACATCAATCGCCAATTGGCAATACAAGATATGTTAAGATACCATGAGCAGGGTTTCACGACATGGGACCTTGCCGATATTTATGGTCCAGCCGAGAATTTTATTGGCGAGTTCAGACGACATTTGCTGAAGTTAAAAGGAAAAGATGAACTTGATAAAGTCAAGGCACTCACAAAATGGGTGCCGCGGCCCAGCACTATAACACGTTCAATGACTAACACCAGCATAGAATCATCAATTCGCAGAATGGACGTAAACCACCTAGATTTACTTCAATTACATTGGTGGGATTATAATAATCCGTATTATATGGATGCCCTAAAGTATTTATCTGAACTCAAGGATTTAGGGCGCATCAAACATTTGGGTCTAACAAATTTTGATACTGAACACCTCCAAATAATTTTAGATTCTGGTGTGCAAATTGCATCAAACCAAGTACAATATTCAATAGTAGATAGAAGACCTGAAGTTCAGATGATACCATTGTGTAGTAAACATAATATTAATTTACTTACTTATGGAACCATTTGTGGAGGCCTTTTGTCTGAAAGATACCTGGGAAAGGCAGAGCCATCTGGTAGAGAATTAGACACATTAAGCTTACAAAAATACAAGAAAATGATAGATGTCTGGGGAGGTTGGGATTTGTTCCAGAGGCTTTTATTGGTATTGGATAAGATAGCAAAAAAACATAGTGTAAGCATACCAAGTGTAGCCACAAACTATATTCTCAGCAATCCAACAGTAGCAGGAGTAATTATTGGTGTTAGGCTAGGAATAGTTAACCACATAAATGATAATGTTAACGTTTTCAATTTTGATTTGGATGATACTGATCGCGATTCAATAGACGATATTTGCAAAAAATCAAATAATTTGTTTGAGAGTATAGGCGATTGCGGAGACGAGTACAGATGAT
>JAHEZK010000066.1 GCA_023251115.1 Nitrosomicrobium frigidum (SeqCode)
TTTCTTGGCAGTCTTACGGCCATTTTCAATAGCTACTTAGCTGTTGGTTGTTGTTGTTCATTTCCCATTGTCATAACCTTGGATCTAATAGAAGTCAATGATTGGTCGATTTGATATAGTGCCAGTTTGTCCCTTCCGACTATATCAAACTTTTGCAGAATAGTTTCAAACAATATTTCTTCCTCTATCTGTTCGCTAACAAACCATTGTAAGAAAGAGTAGGTAGCACGATCTTTTTCATTTTCTGCAACTTCTACTAAATTGTTAACAAGTCCAGTAACTGTCCGCGCGCTTTTTATGCCGGCTTGGAAAGTAGACTCTAGTGAATCGAAATTGGCCTGAGGTTTTTCTATTGCTGGAATAATTGGTTCTACCCCAGAATTATTGAGGTAATGAATGAACTTTAACATATGCGAATGTTCCTCATTGACCTGTTCAAAAAAGAATGCAGCACTTCCATCGTATCCAGTTCTTTCACACCATGATCCAAGAGCAATGTACGCGTGGACAGCGGATGCTTCATAAGCTATTTGATTATTAATTGCCTCTGTCATTTGTGATGAAATTCTAATTGATAATCTTGGTATGATTGACATACGTATATTTTTGGAAACTGACCTTAATATCATGAATTTACGCTTTAGATTGATTTCTAAATGATTATTATCAAAAAATAATTGGTCGACAAAACACTATGGTCTTTCTGTGCTTCTATCGTGAGTGAGCCCTATTACAGTATCTATAATTGAAATGGCACCATTTACCTCGTTCCTCTCACTGTCTTACATTTGTGCAGATTGTAGAACCATATTCACTGTAGGAATTCCAAGATCAGGGAAAAGTAAGATAAATTAGACCGAAGGCTGGAGGTACTATCCTTGGAAAAAGAAGAGGTCGCTGAATCAAATAAATGTCGTGAACGTAATCACGGCAGAGAATTTCATTTTACTAATGAGCAAGGATATGATGGTTGCAGAAAGTGTCATTGTCTCGGATTCCTAGAGAAATAATTTTATCTTGTTTTACCAATCTCCGGATGAGGTTGAGTCTGGATAATTTTTAAATGATGGTATCATAAATCAATCGTATTAGAAAATCGATCAGCATGATATTTTGTGATTAACCATCGCAAAAGAAATGATGGCAGTACTGTTTACTGATAGCAGCTTTATTCAACCTATGGCCAAGGAAATTTAAAAAAAAGACGAGATAGTTCATAATTCGAAAGATGGTCTTTGACAAGGTATTAACGATAACTAAACCAATAGTAGTATCAAAATTCTGAATTATTTTAGATATTTTTTTCTCTGAAGACTTAACTATTTTTCTGCTCTAGATAAGTTAATGGATTACAAACGAATTAGTGTGATAATTACAACAATGTCAATTGCACTGTTTATGGCAAATATGATGATTCCAAATGGAGTATTACGATCTGAAGCAGCGAAATCAACTCTATCTAACGATTGGTGTTACGTATCGGCATTTCCCGAAGATAGATGGGTTTGCTTCCAAGATCATAAAGAGTGCGATAATGCATACGCATTAGACCTTTTCAAATTAGATTCCTGTCTAAAAGATAACTCCTAAACCAATAATTATGCTTGAAATTTTCTGTCTACATAGAAATTCCAAATAAATCAAAATCTATGGCTATTAGCGTTCAAAATTTATTGCTGAAATTTCTCAATTCAATGTCATAAAATTGGTAACATGTGACGCGGGCTGCAATAGAGATGCACGAGATCAAAATGGCCATTTTACTAGGCAAGACCCGTCTTCCATTAATAGTACGGGTATCAACTTAAAATCTTTCTAACACAAAACACAAATTTAGACTCTAGATTCAACGATATAACTTTGGCATTAAATCAAACGGCACACTCAAACGGATAATTGTGAGTAACGAGCCAGTAATACATATTAAATCTATTGAGACTTTTTATTGTTATTGCCTTGAGTTTAGCAAATACCAGAATATTTTTTGTCATTGTTCTAGCCTTTGTTCTAGCTGCCGTCCTTACTAGCTCTACTTGGTTAGGCTCGTATGCATCGAAAGGCGACTTGACTGGCAGGCAACCCATCAATGGAGTTGCCATGAAAGGAGCTTTTGTCAATATGAAACAGCATGGGGAGCACTGGACTTCGGCTCCACAGAATTACATTGAGGATAGCTTAAGAATGATTTCAGGAGCGGGTTTGAATCATGTCAGGTTCGTTTTCTATTGGGAAGCTTATGAAAGAGACCCCGATGCTTTCATAAAGGAAATACAATCAGTAGCCACAGCAGGAGATAAGTACGGACTAAAAATCATTTATGACAATCATCAATGGCACACTTCTTCATGGCTTGAAGAAAGAGGAACAGGTTTTCCTTGGTCTTTATTTCAAGATTCAAAATATTCCAAAGGAGGTGGTGGCAATACCCAAGATAAAGCAGCTCAAATCTTTTGGAAGGACTGGTGGAACAGATCTGTCAAAGATAAGCAAGGAAATGATGGCTGGACACTGATGGCAGAATATCTAAAGAAAATAGTATTGGCAGTCGATAATCATTCAAGTACTCTAGGGTACGAAATCCTAAGCGAACCGCATGTTGACAATACACATCAATGGTCTAAAATAGGCAAATTTAATAGCTTTATTACTTCAGAGTTGAGAAATATTACCAGTAAAACGATAGTCTACAGCATGAATGTTCCGGTAGACTTGAATAGTCATATTAAAATCTTACCAAAAAACTTGGCAAAAATGGCACCCTCATCTAAGGAGAATATTGCTTTCAAAATAAGTGTGTACGGAATTCCTGGTGGAGACGGGTATCAGGAGAAGAGATTTGATATGTTTTTGAAAACAAGGGACCTAACTGGAATTCCTTTATACATTGGGGAGTGGAATAACGTTGTAAGGACAAAAGAAGGAGGAGTATCAAAACTCAACCCAGATCTGAGTGAGCTTACGAAAACTGATGCGAAAAAAATACTTGGAGCTTTGAAGAAAGAAAAAGTATGGGGCACAGCTTTTTGGAGGTGGGATTATCAGCCAGTGGTTACGGATAATTTTAACTTGGTTTCTGATAAGAGTGGAAAATTAGTGCCCACCAAATACTTTGGTATCTTAAAAGACACGGTGAAAAAGGTTTATGGCTCTTCTGGTAGTACATCTACCGATTTTACAACTTCTGTCGGTAGATCAAGTATCGATCATGGTCAACAAACCAATTTGATTAACGAGCTTGTGAAAACTGGTAAATTCACAGAAGCTGAAGCCAAACAATTCGCATCAACAATAATGCAAGATGACGCCGACGATACTTCAATTTCAAATGATACTGAGTCAACTAATAATCAAACCAATCCTGAAGAGTATGAAAATCTCAAAGAACTAGTTGATGACATAAAAAATAAAGTTGTAGATATTGAAGAGATACCCTTAAAGCCTTTCCAAGATTCAGATGCTTATAAAGGAGCTGATCAAGAAACCCAAGACTGTATAGATCTCGCGGGAAAAATAGGACAAAATCTTGGTGACCAAGAAATCGTGCACTGTTCTGAAGATGCTAACTATTTCGAAAACAAACTATTCTAATACCGACTACAATAACAAAGCTAATGATATCGGTAATTAGTATCTTTATATCTTGAGCTTGTATCGAAGTATGGCGCCGCAGTACTAATCATTTTTCCCAAGATTTGTCTGTTTCGTGATTCGGTCTTATTTAATGGAACATCATGCAGAATCTGTCTACACAAAAATCTTACGAAATGAACCATCCAAGTTCATATAGCGCTGCCCATCTCATTTGTTTCTCAATAATTCTGTAGATTTACTGGTAGATTTAAGTAAGGTCATTAATATCAAATCAATATGTTAGGCGAAATAATTGGGGAAATGAAAGGTAACGTATCAGGTCAACGAGTTACGGATGTTGAAGGTCCTACAATAGAAACAAGTATATCGGCAAGTGGAAGCCTTAGGGGAGTACAAGTTACTGAATTACTTACCTATATTGCAAGCCCTTCTTCTAATAGAATGTTGCATGGAATCGGTAATGGGATAATTAGAACTTTGGACGGAGAAATTACATCGTATACTGGTGAGGGAATTGGTCGGTTTAATTCCTCCGGAGTACTAAAATGGCGAGGAGCAATATTTTTTCAGACTTCGGAAGGCAAATTGGAGTCCCTCAATAATGTAGTAGGAGTGTTCGAAGCAGAGGTTGACATCGCAGGGAATTTTGTAGACAAGACGTGGGAATGGAAGTAAACGTCGTTATCTTCCAAATAATTAAAGGACTATTTTATTCATTCTGTGACACCTTCATTTTTTGCTTTTCAAGTTGAAATTGACACAATAAATCATTTGGAGTATATTTACATTCTGGGGGAATAGAGTTAGGGTTGGGGAATACAACTGTTGATCTATTCTGCAAATTCTCGTTTTGTGGATTTTCAGTTTTGAAATAACCACTACCAAATACAATAAAGAAAATAATTCCAAGTATGACAAAAATGAATACAACTATGACACCCAATTGCATTTTTTCTGATATTCACTTATTATCCAGAGTTATAGAATAGGGCGTTATTATTCATTATCATACGTAATTGAACTGAAGGAAAAATAAAGGCTAAATAGAGATTTGGTCTTGCCGACATCAGTTAGCAAAGTATTACGGCCTATAAGGACACAAACGATTGACGTTAATGACATTACCTACTTTAAGAAACGCTATGCATGAAAGACCTATTAACAGGCCACATCTTAGTATAAAAATTGGCAAAAAGTCTGGGAATTACTATTCTTCTTGCCGTATTAGTTTCAGGCGTCGGTCATATCTATTTGGGATTCGTAAAAAGAGGAATAATTATTCTGGTATTGAGTATTGCCATTTGGATTCTCGTTTCATTATATATCCAATATCCTTGGGGCTGGCTTATTGGCGGCATATATTGGATTTGGCAAATAACAGATGCGTACAGACATTACAAAAAACTGAACGCGGCACAACCACAAGTGGAAAAATGAAACTTTGTTTCTAAGACAATAGCGGAACAGTGAAGGCTTCAAAATATCTCTTAAAAGTATCATGAGGTATCAGGCTCCAATCTAAATTCACGGTCTATAGTTAAAGGCTCATTTGTTGAATTCGTACTGAGCTTGTTCCTTCAATGGAAGATGCGATTCAAAACCGAAATCAAAAAACATTTTCAAATTCCTACAATATTGTCTTTTGGTTTCTGTCGTCTTTAGTGCGAACAAAAAGCAATTGATATGCTCTCTTCTCTCTTGGATTAGAACAGTCACGTCTATTCTATATTTCAAGGATTAATATTGTTTTTGACATGGGGCTGGTCGTTACAGTAACGCTAGGGGTCCTATAAAGAGATTCATTGTATTATATGATTATTTAAGCTATAAATGTTTTCACGAACTCCATGCCGTAACTTAAATATGTCTTAACACATATCAAAAAATCTGTACGGGTGATAAACAATCATTATGAAAGTTTGTCAGAATCCGTTTATTTCAGGAATTGAATTTTGTTCCGTATTTTTTTCTGCTCCTCTCTAAATTCCTCTTTTTCAGATGCTAACCTTTCAACACGTAAACTAAGGCTTTATATACTATAGCTTACACGCAAACCTATGAATCGTTCGAATTATTTAGCCGTATTTTTCATACTGGGATTAACAGTCAGCCTGACGGCAGTGCCGTCATTAATCGCAACAACTATGAGTCATTTGGCCTTTGCTCAGGCCTCAACAGAGCCTTCTGCTCAAACATCTCAAAATTTGGAAAGTAATGTTGTCAATTTAAATAAAAAAATGGTGGAAATTAGCTCTTCAAATGATCCAAAAGATGTCGCTACTCTTGCTTATATTTGGGGATACGCACCTATTCTAGAAAAACGAAAGATCGACTTTCAAACAAGTCCTAATATCCCGCCGGGCCCAGGACGTGGTCCAATAAACTCACTGGTTCACTTTCGAGAGCTCACTGACGCAAGCTTCACGGACATAGTTAGACCTAACAGCGATACTTTATACACTGTTATATACATGGACTTGAAAAACGAACCACTAGTATTGAAAATACCTCCAATAAAGGACCGCTATTATACTGTCCAAATTATGGATGCCCACACTGATTCCATAGAGTACATTGGAACTCGAACTAACCAAACTGATGGAGGCTCGTTTATGTTTACAGGTCCAGACTGGAAAGGAACGGTTCCGGTAGGAGTTACTCAAATTAAGTCACCAACAAATCTAGTATGG
>JAHEZK010000004.1 GCA_023251115.1 Nitrosomicrobium frigidum (SeqCode)
TACAACAAAATGGCTACTTTATACAAAAGATGGAAGGATGTCCTTAGATAATAAAAAACAAGTTCCTTAGTTCTTTATTTTTTTCTTTTTACTCTTTATCAATCCAAATTTTTTATAATAAATATCAACAGTTGTCGTAGAGGCGATGACCTAGCAATTACTTAATTGCACTCCATTTTCATTTTTATCATACAGAAAACATGACACTTTATGATTTTGTTCTTTTGTCTCCAATATTGGCTCTTTTTTACATATTTCCATACTATATGGACACCTATTGAAAAATCTGCAACCACTTTCTGCGGGAGCTGAATCAAAATTTTTGATTCTAATTACCTTTTGTTTATCAATGTTATCAAATCTGGGTTCAGATATAGCATCCAACAAAGCTTGGGTGTATGGATGAAGGGGATTTGACAATACTCTGTCTATTTGTCCACTTTCAACAATCTTACCAGCGTACATGACAGAGATCTCATCTCCAATATATCGTGATGTTGCAAGATCATGTGTGATGTAGAATACTGTTATTTTTCGATTAATACTTAGTTGCCTTACTATCTGTAGTATCTGTGCTCTTATCGAAACATCAAGCATAGAAACGGGTTCATCTGCTATAATGAGTTTAGGTTCAATGACAAGAGCTCTCGCAATAGCAACTCTCTGTCTTTCTCCACCAGATAACATATGTGGATATTTTTCAGCAAATTCTCCGGCTGGTTTAAGATTTACGTCATTCAACACAGTAAGGATTTTTTTAATTCGTTCCTCCTTTGAGTAATACTTATAGAAAATGTCAATCGGTTCTTTGATGATGTCAAACACTTTCATAAGTGGATTGAGAGAACTATACGGGTCTTGATGAATCATTTGAGCTTGTTTGCGAAAGCTCAAGAGCTCCTTTCCTGTTTTTCTGGTAATATTACTGCCATTGAAGATAATTGAACCTGTGTCTGGATCGATAGCACGTAGGATTATTCTAGCCAATGTCGTCTTACCAGAGCCTGATTCGCCGACTAAAACGGAAACTCGCCCTTCCGGAATGTGTAGGCTCACCCCATCTAGTGCCTTTTTGTAAATTCTCTTTCCAGGATTAAATAGGGAAGAAATAGTTGATTTCACTGGAAAATATTTTCTTACATCATGAATTTCTAAAATATTCTTCAAAAACTGTGAATATAGATAACAAAATGTAATTTAAACGATTTGTAGATATAAACATAAGGTTGCGGCTAGCTAATTTTTTACAATTACTTACTGTTTGTTTGAATAAAGTTACCATGACCAATACATGACTGATCCACCTTTCCGTTCTCCATTACTATCATTCCTCTGACAATAGTCATAATCGGCCAACCTTTCAGCTTCCACCCATCGTAAATAGAATAATCCGAATGAGAATTTAATGACTCTGGTGTAACGATTTGTTCTTTATTCATATCTACAATGGTTAAGTCTGCATCAGAACCCTCAGTAATGGTACCTTTTTTTGGGAATAATCCAAATATTCTTGATGCGTTTGCGCTACATATTTCAGATATTCTAACGAGACTCACTCTTTTTTTGTTTACTCCCTCACTTAGCAATACAGGTAGCATTGTGGCAAGACCTGGAAATCCTGACAGTGCATTCCAAAAATTCCCATTTGCTGTTTTTGTTTTTAAATCATTAGCAACATGATCCGTTCCAATGGTATTAATAATGCCAGAATTTATAGCATCCCATAATTTTGCGTGATTTTCTTTTGGTCTTAGTGGAGGAACTACTTTGCCCTTGATATTATCATAATCAATGCCATGCGTTAAGTAATGAGGACACGTTTCGGCCCAGATATTTGAGTTTGGATGTAATCTCCTATATTTGTCTATTTCGTACAGGGCTTCTGACGAACCTATGTGTACAAAATACAAATTTGGCTTGTTATGATTCAATGAAATTTTCATTATTTTTCTAATTGCAATGACTTCTGATGATTCTGGCCTTAAGGATGACCACAACTTGAGGAGATTTGAACTAACATGCTCGTTTAATTTGCGCATTTTTTGTATGTTCTTTGAACAGATCGCATGATCCTCTGCATGTACTAAAATTATCGAGTTCAATGTTGAAGCATTCTTAATAATTTCAGTCAGTAATTTGTCGGTCATGTTTACTTCCATCTCTTTTAGGGAAATAGAACCTGGCTCCTGTTCGGTTAGGATTTTGTTAAGACTGGATCCTAAATTCATATAAATTTTGAATGAATTGATTCCTATACTTTTGAGATATTCCATGTCTTTAACTTGTTCAAGTTTCAGAATAGAAGCATGTACCCCATAGTCGGTAATGTGAGTGTTCGCGCTAACTTCAAGTTGATTGGTAATTTTTCTATAAGAGCCGTCTAACCTCATCATGCGCATTATAGTCGTTACTCCACCCGTAACAGCGGAAGCCGATTCGGTAGATGCCGCTTCACCTATTGGAGTATAGACTCCATAATGAACATGAGGATCGATTACACCCGGTAGAATATACTTGTCTTGCGCATCTATTATTCTGTCAGCACTGACTTGTCCTATAGTTTTCTTTAACGATTTTATCTTTCCATTTTCGATAAGGACATTGGTATTGACTATACCATTAAAGGGAATAACTGCGTTTACATTTTTGATAAGAACATCGCAAGTATTATTCAAAACATTATCAATATGGCAATTAATATTAATTTAATTCTTTTTAAGTCACAGCATGAACTTAAAGATCATCTAGTACAGTCCAATCCTTAAAGTGATTACGAATAGGTTCAATTATTTTATTCAAATAAATTGAAACTGAGTCTTTCAAGTCTTTAGGGTGAATCTTTTTCTGATTGTAATCAGATTCAAGTTTCGTAAAATCATCATACACAATGTTTCCACCATATTTGCTTTGCCTTTCAATCTGAAACTGAGAAAAGTTGTGTAAGATAACATACTTTATTATCTCTAATATAGGATTATCTTCTGAGATGCCAATCGGGCAATAAGCTCTTGCTATCTTATTTTTGATTGTATTTTCATCGTCGTGTATCAATATACCACTTAATGGAGTCGTTTTGCTCATCTTACTGGAAATTCGATAGTCATTTTCGTCACCGACATTTGATGCAAGCTTCGTTGGTTCATTAAGCCCGGGAAGTAAATGGTGATGGACAGAAACAGGTACTTTCCAGCCCAACTTGGGGAAAATTTCTCTTACCAGCATGTGGATTTTTCGTTGGTCCATCCCTGCATGAACAATGTCTAAATCTAACGCTTTAATATCCGCAGACTGCATTGAAGGATACATTAACTGTGAAAAATCCAGTTTTTCCTTTTCTGATCTACCCATAATGGTTAATGCCCTTAAAGTTCTTGATAATGTCATATGTTTGCTAAAAATCATAAAATTTTTCCAATAATCATCATAAGTATCGTAAAGCGAGGATCCTAAAATGATATTTACTCCTGGACAAAAAAATTTAAAAGCTTCTCCATAATATTTCGAGACCTCAATTATTTTTTGCCAATCATTGTCTAACTTGTTATTTATGTATGTGTGCCAATCTGCAAGAAATACATTAGAATTGACGCCAGCCTTAATGAAATCATTTATCTTGTAGCCAGTCAGAATTAGGCTACCTAGGTGAAGTTTTCCCGAAATTTCTAAACCGATATAATGACGAGGTTTTGAATTAGTTTCGAAAAGCTGTCTTAATTGTGCAACTTCGACAACCTCTTCGGTAGGCTCTCTTAAAACAAGTCCAATCCTGCTTTCGACATCCATGAACTAGGTAAACGTGTAGATGGCAATTATTATTTTTACCTCATCACCTGAACAATCAAACAAATATGGTATCAAAATATCTCAAAATTAATATGTCATATAGATCCATAAACTAAGATGAACATTAAAGATCTTTTTGGCGGTGAGATTGTGGGCACTGGTTCAGATTTTATAGTAGTTCTCAAGGGTAAAAACAGACTTTTATTGCAATTTAGCTCTCATAAAATTATTAAACTGAAAAATGAGGCGACACCATATGGATCATCAGTATAAGAATGCTTGTTGATTTCCACAACAGTTAAACTCATCCTGATAAAAAGTTAAATTTAGTAACATACAAACTTGGTCAGTTGACATCAAAAGTTACAACAGAAGTCTTAGAGAAGGGAACAAAGCAACCAAAAACTATAATGCAAATCAATCAAAAACAAAAATCAAAAATCCATTATAACAAAAAAGCAGAGTCAGAATTTTTTGTCGATAATTCAGCTCTAGCCGGTTTTACTGGGGAACGCATCCTCTACATGTCAGTGAGAGAATTGATAGAGAACTCACTGGATTCATGCGAAATAAATCACATTTTGCCAGTTGTTCATTTGAAACTAAAGATTCTTGATTCTCTTAATGATCTCTGGACTATATCGTGTAAAGATAATGGGATTGGAATTCCTTCAGAAAAAGTACCTGTTGCAGTTTGTTCATTCTTAACTTCTGGAAAATATGTCGAAAAACAACAACGAGGTCTTTTTGGTGTCGGTTTGAAAATGATTGCAGCTTTTTCAACTAAGGATACAGATCATCCATTGAAGGTTTGGTCTAAATCAGAAGATGAATCAGAATGCTATTTCGACCTCAGAACTGATATTGGGACAAATAAGCCAATCACACTTTTAAAGAAGAATGTCAAGAATGATGAATCACAAATTGAGGGTGAATCTGGTTTTAAAGTTGAAGCTATACTACGTGCAAAATTATCTCCCGTGACAAAAAACAAAATCTATGACTACATTAGTCAAACAAGTATAGTAAATCCCTATGCGATCCTAATATTTGAAACGGATGAGGGAAAGGTAACGTTCAAGAGAAGGACAGAAATTATGCCAAATCCATCAAGGGAAGTATTACCTCACCCGTCTGATATGGACCTTAAAACTTTAAAGAAGGCTATTTTAAATTTCATGAATCAAAAGACCACTCTGCAAGGAATACTTGCCAGCTCATTTCAAAAAATGTCAACCGATAAGGCTAAAGATATTATTAATAGAGCAGGATTACCAGTCAAACCAGCGGACCAATATGATGAACATGAGCTGATAAAGGTTGTAAATATTTGTAAACATACAAAATTTCAGTCTCCTAATACAGACCACTTAAGTCCCATAGGGGAGAAAATACTTACTGTTGGAATGACTTCGGAATACTCAATTATCCAAAATAAAGAAGCGACAAATTCTGGAAGCCAGACTCATTTAACCACCAAGATACTAAAACCATCACTCACCGCCTATTCTTCAAGAATTTGCGTTGTGAACAATCGACCTACGGTTGTAGAATGCGGAATTGCGTATGGAGGTGATACTCCATCTTTCAAACTGTACAGATTTGCTAATAAAATCCCACTACTTTATGATGAAGGATCTGATGTAGCACGAGAAGTTATTTCCGAGGTTGGAATAAATAAAATGGGAATTTCAAAAAAGGAGGTAAAGGAGCAATTTTCAAATGTAGAAACAAGATCAGACAGGACAGTAGAATATCTGCCAATACATATTTTCTTCCACATATGTTCAACAAAGATACCTTACAAAACTGCTGGAAAAGAGAGCATAGCTTCAGAGGGCGATCTGAAAAAATACATGAAATCATGTCTATCGGATCTTTATAGAAAAGTAAGCGCTCAAATTAGAAGAGAATTAAAGATAAAGGAAGATGAGAATAAACTAAGGCTGTACAAACATTATATTCCATTCATAGTAAGCGCAATATCAGAGTCGATAAAAATTGATTCGAAAAAATTATCCAAGGCATTTCAAGACTTGGCAGAAAAATATGTAAGCGGAGAATTGTCAAACATTACTAAACAGATCTTTCAAGATTCAAAGGATAACGGAAAAGTAAATGATGTAGCTAATAAAAAGAATATTCTTAATAATGGTAAAGGAAATGAAATTATACTTAGTAAATTTGATACCCGAACCAACGTTTCGAAACTCGGAAGCAATGTAAAGCATGCTAAAATTAACGCCCCTCGTAAATCACAAAAAAAAGGATAATTCAAAATGGCACTAAAAGATAAACGACATCAAGAAATAACCAATAAAATCAGGAAAATAATGAAGAATGTTGGAGATGATGTACTTGTTGAGGGTGTAATGCCGAGTCTTGAAATTCCAAAAGTTGGATACGATAACACTGTCTGGTCAGATGAAAAGAGAATGCTTACCATAGGTGACAAGACAGTTCAAATTGGTCCAAATAGCTCAAAGAAGATACCAACCTTCGCTCAATATCTGGTCATGGCCAATGCTATAAGAAGGCTGTTGGATGAGGAGATGGAAAGTACTATAAGGGGTATGTATTACGCCACCTTAAGTACTGTTGGCGATGAAAAAAATCAGCAAAAGTTCTGGAGCGGCCAGGATGATTCTGATGATGCAATAAAAGCCATCGAACTATTGACAAATGTTCCACGAGAGGAATTTTCTGTTACTTCTAAACCTAAAGGAATGATTTCAGGACCAATCACTCTTAGTGTCGGTGGTGATTTAATTGACTGTAATCTTGGTAGCAGAGCAACATCTCAGTTAATACCAACTAACATTCGAGATCTTGAAATTGTGAAGGTAAAAGGTGATTTTGTTATGGTAGTAGAGAAGGATACTGTACTCAATAATATAAGAAAATCTGGCTTTATTCAAAAATATAATGCGATACTACTGACAGGATCAGGAGAACCAGATCGCGCTACTAGGATGATGGTTAAAATGCTGAACGAAAAATGGAAGAAACCCGTTGTTATTTTTGCCGATGCCGATCCCTGGGGACTAGGAATTGCTTTGCGTTATAAAATCGGAAGTGAATCATTGAGTTATGATAGTGACAGATTGGTAACACCAAACTCAAAGGTGCTAGGAATGATGTTTTCGGATATTTATGAATACAACATACCAAAGGTTGCCAGACTTGCTGCCACTCCAGAGGATTTAAACAGGGCAAATGATATGAAGAAAAAACCATGGCTTCAGGATAAGCGATGGAAGAAGGAATTAGATCTATTTCTCAAGAATAAAGAAAAATGTGAATTAGACGCATTTTTCAAATATGGATTCAAGTATTTGGCTGACACTTATTTACCAAATAAATTGAGAGAGGCAGGAGTCATCTAACCTGCAGCGTCACTTGCCATATACTATCAATAGTGGGCAAAAATAATATCAAGCTAGCGTATCATTGGGTCTTACACCCTCTAAACTGTATTCTGTTGTACTCAAATAAAGACCAGTTTGATTCTTACTATTTTTGGATTGGATTATGCTAAGATATGCTACATAAAGAAATCCAATTGTTTGCAACGCTATCAGAGGAACAAATATCGGGTTCCCAGTTAGTATAGATATGGCTATTGTAATGCACCCGTAGATACTAAAGAAGATCTCTAATAACGTAGTTTTCGTAAATGGAAGAACGTATTTATTGTTACGCCAATCTTGATTTTTTTCCATTATTCCAAATTTTGGAGTTCTCAAGAATTCATTTCTTTTTCCAAGTAAGGCATCAAATATTGCCACAGAATTGTTAATAGAGATTCCACTTGCATAGAATATCATAAACAAATATTGAATAGCTTTTGTCTTCCAATTCTCGCGCCAGATTTTTCGAATCATTACCAAGTATGTGAGAGGTCCTAATAAGAGGTATGCAAGGATGCCTATCGCTGGAGCCCAGGCGGTGTCATAGATCTGATAATTCATGAGCAGCAAAATCGGAAATATGAGGAATTGTATTAGAAACAATGGGTTAATTATATGCTTAGTGAGTTGAATGAAAATCTGAATCTTAGTATCGATCGGCAGTTTTCTATGCGATAATAGTATTAGCAAGAGTTTCTTTGCTACCTGAATGGAACCTTTGGCCCATCTAAATTGTTGACGCTTCGCGGCATTCATTTGAACAGGCAATTCAGCGTTTACAACTAGATCCTCATCGAAGATACACTTCCAACCTTTCATTTGTGCACGGAAACTCAAGTCTAAATCTTCAACTAGGGTACCAGTATGCCAACCGCCAGCATCATTTATGCATGATGTCCTCCAAATTCCAGCTGTTCCATTGAAATTCATGAAGAGGTGTGTAAGACTCTTTGCTTTTTGCTCAATGAAGAAATGCAAATCCAATGACACAGCTTGAGCTTTTGTCAGCGCTGAATACTTTTCATTAATATGGCCCCATCTTCCCTGAACGAGACCAATCTTGGAATCATCAAAATAACTGAGGGCTTTTCTTAAAAAATCACTAAGAGGAATAAAGTCAGCATCAAATATTGCAATGAATTCGCCCTTGGCCAATTTCAATCCTTCTTTTAGAGCTCCAGCTTTGTATCCGGATCTATTAGCCCTGTGGAAAACTGCAATGTTGATTCCAAGTTTCTTGTGCTTGTCAACCAAAGTTTCAATAATTGATGTGGTTTCATCGTCTGAATCATCAAGGACCTGAATTTCCATTCGCCCCTTTGGAAAGTCCATATTACATATTGCGTTGATTAGACGTGCGGCGACGTATTTTTCATTGTAAATTGGTAGCTGGATAGTTACTAGCGGACAAGTTTCAGCACTATAGTCGATTTTCTTTCTCATTTTATGATTTATCGAGTTCCTTGTTGACCTGTAACTCAAATAATTAAAATTCAAAGTGTATATAGTCATTATCCAGGCGATTGCCATCAAAACACTATATAATATTCCACTAAACTCTCCGCTAAACTCTGATATTATCTTCTATCACTACCTATTGTGAAAATATACGAGTAAATATTTATAGGTTCACTGGAAATTAAGTGCCTGTACTAGCTTTTCTGGAATATTTTTACGCACTGTGGAGGACAGACATTTTCACACGCCATGCAAAAAATGCAGTCTTTTTCTCTTATCATGAAAGGTTTCTTCTCTGAAGCAGGATGGTCTGGGGTGTCAAGCCATTCAAATACATTTACGGGACACGCTTCGATGCAGGCGCCATCGGCAACGCAAATATCAAAGTCTACTGTAACCTCTGTCCCCCAAATTCCAAGTTGACCGGGAGGATCTATCGGGCCCCATACCTTAATCCCCTGAAAAGCTCCGGTTACCTGGCGTTTTGACTTAAAATCAGGGTCAATTGGACCTTCAATCTTTGAATATGAATTTCCAGTACCTGAAAGTGCTATTGTTGTATTCCCACCTGACAAAGATGGGGAAGTTTGAGTGGGGGATGTTACAGATGGCGCGCTGGTCTGAATCTGAGGTTGAGGAGAACCCTTCTCTGGGGCCATAGCTTGTTGAGCAGCAGATGCATCCCGAGTTATTGGTTTCTTTTTGAGTGGTGTCATTTCGTCCAATTTTTTTATAGCATCTTCTGGTGATAGTTTTTGTGACTTTTTATAATGTTCTATTAGTTTATCTCCGATTTTGGAGTTCCATATTATGGTGTCGATAATAATTTTTGCTTTGGTGTCTGTTTCTTGTCTGTAATTCTTAATCCAATAATGATCACCAAAGTGTTCCAATGGCCTGATCTGGTAAATAACATCCACCACATCTCCTGTGACAATCTCAACAGTAATTTCCAAGTTTGCTTCAACTTCCTTTTGAGTTATCGCATCCTTTCCACTTTCAGTCCATCTGTCCGTAACATAGATTCTATCGGCATAAGTGTCAACCTTGAAACCCGAATTCTTTAAACTATTGATTATGGCGCTAATATCAGAACGCTCTGTTATCTCAACGGGTATTCTGAAAATTCCTAGTCTAGATCCATGTAAAGGATAAACTCCTCTCTTGGCCACCTCGGATAGCATTACCCACACTCGATCTTTCAAAAGAGCGGACATACCTCAGCTTATTTGGACATGTGCTAAAAGTATTTCGATCAAATTGCTACTGACATCTATACTAGTCAAATTACTGATTGAGTTGAAGTGGGCATTATTGTCACTCACGCATGTAAAGATTTTTTAATTTTAGGAGAAACTTGGAAAGCAGTATTCCATCTTAACTTGTTAATCGTCAAGCCAGTCTAGAGTGCACTAATTGGGTTTTTACTCTTGTATAATGATAATCCAAATATATCTAGCTCTTAATTTGTATGAATAATTTGAAAATTCATTAGTGCAAGCATTTCGCAAAATTGCATATTATAATTTATTCAAGATGAGTTATCAAATGTGTAATCTTGTGTACTGAATTTAAGTATCAATAGAAATATTCATGTTTTTCCACAATATAAAAACTTGATATTGAAATGGTTTCTATGTTCTTATTCACAGAAACAAAATTTGTTTGCTGGCAATGTCCAGCGTATCACCTGACCGATATTAACGAACTCTATTATATCTTGCAAAAATCAAATTATGATAAGTTTAATTAAAAGCACTTAAATTATCAAGTAAAAAAATACTGTGTCACAGGGCCGATAGTTTAGCCTGGTAGAATACCTGCCTTGCATGTAAAGGATGCTGCATTTACAGAGGAAACGTAGGTGGCCGTGGGTTCAAATCCCACTCGGTCCATCCTTATTTAGATGTTGTTTAGACGGATTTTTTAAGCAAATTCTTGATTTTTTAAATTTTTGTTATAGAAAAAATTCACACATACAAATTTAGCAACAAGATCCTCATTCTTTTTTACTAATTGTTGTAACGCACTTCTAATATATCATAAATTAAGAATCAAAGTAATGAAACAAGTTAGTATGGCTGTCATTTTGATATCCGCACTTACACTAATATTGGTATCAACTGCAATATTCAGTGGGATTCAACAAGTTAGGGCAGAGAAAGACAAACAAGAGGATAACACCCAAGTTAATACCGAAAGAAAGCAAACTAACAATTGTGAAAATAATTCACAAAATCAAGGGAGTACAGTCGAATGTAATAATATCGTTGTTTACGGTGTTGTTTGTATGCCTGGAGCAATATGCAGCATAGAAAGCCTCGATATTCCATTTGAACTAGTGACCCCATTCTGAAGCGTGAATATCCATCCTAGTAGTGGGTGCACAACTTCTTTATTTTTACGATCATTTAACTCTCTTTAAATAGATAGCCAGATTTCGGATAGCAAAAGTTATTTTTACCCTTCTTGTATTCTTTTCGTAGATAAAATATTGTCTTTTTTTGGTGGCGGAGGTACTGAAACTTTTGACAGAAAGAAATACGAAAGTCTCACTCTCAGTTTACGACAAACTGTACTTGAACGGTCGCATCATAGGTGTCAAAAATGTTCTGTTAAGTTTAAAGGAAGTAATGGTCCCTTTTTTGAGCACATAAATGGTTCATTGAAAGATAATAGACCCTCGAACCTAAGATCCCTGTGCGAAAAATGCTTTGAACATGTAAAGAAGAAAGAGAGCCGAAAGGGCCGACTGGGTAGCATGCGCAACAATTTAGGCCAAGTGTTTGGTAAATAGATAACGATATTTAACTGGATTCCAAAAACAAACTTCTGTGTTCTTCACAGCAAAAGTTTTCTATCTTCATGACACCCATGTTTGAATTTCCCTCTACATGGGGCCAACTCTCTCCACGAAAAGATATTCCGCAATATGCGCAGGTCTTTTCCAATCATGAATTATTACTTCTCGGTTCATATAAACTTCTCAATTTGAAAATGGCCGATATTTTTAAAGACATGTTCTACAAAAATAAAAGTCGTTTGATTATTGGTAAAGATATATTTGAAAGCAGGGACACTATTTAACTAGTTGAAAAATCATGAGCGTAAGGACAAGGAAATTGTTCCAGTGATAGATGAAGAAAATATTGTTCCTTATGAAAAATGGATAGTTTCTTTTTCTAATTCCAGAAAAGGCACTGTAAGAACATCTTTTCGAGAATTTTTCGCGCAGGGTTTCTATGAGGCTTATGATATAGTTATGACATATGCTGAAAAACAAAATGTGGATATAAGATGGTTTAAAGAGAAGAGAAATTGCGGAGCCAGTTTTTCCAACCATGTTTTTATAAAATTAGAATCTTGTTGCACTTATTGTAATAAACGGTTTAATCACCAAGAACCTATTCCGTGCAATCATTACAAATGTCAATCCACATTCTGTTCGCGAGACTGTTGTAACGATCACATATGGTTACTGCATAATAGTAAGTAATATCCAGACGTGTACAGCTTAAATTGACTTGTAATGGGGCTTTTCCAAGATTAGGGTAATAATCTTTATCCTTAGTTGGTCTGCCATAAATTGTTCTAAAAAGTGGGATCGATAGTGAAGAGGACATTCATTAAAAACCTCTCTTAGTGTAAAACCAAAAGTTACGAAAATGGAAGCTAGCCAAGTTTTCCAAGTTCTAAATTCATCATTGGAGACAGGTTCCAGCAAATCATTAGTAACTTCTGTTACAAGAGTAAGAGTGCCCTTTTCTTTTAATTTTTTATAGATTTTTTGATACAATAAGGTCCATTGAGACTCCATTTCCCTGTCAATGTACTTAGGTGATGGCAGAACAAAAATAAACTGGTCCGCAAAATTATCTGGTAACAACGGAATGACTTTTTCAATAGATTCATTAATTAAGAAAATATTTTTACCTGTCATTCTATCACTAGCCTTCTGAATCTGAGCTGCATCAATCTCGATACCTACATAGCATGTATTTGGACTATTTTCATAATTGATTAGTCCCTCTAATAATTGACCATCACCAATTCCTAGCTCAATTACTACTTTATCAAATGTGGATAGCGAAATTGTTGAAACGATACTATTTTGGGGACACAATATTCGTTTCTTAGTTACTGGGGTCTTAATAATTCTGATTCAAGGAGCTGCTGAACGAGTTGAACTACTTCTTGTTCCACTTGTTGTCTTTGCAATCCCAGTTTGGCTGAGAAATGATCCGCTAGCTGAGTAATTGTTTTTGATCCATCGCAACTGTTCCAAAAATCAACTATTGCCTGATTTACCATAAATCTCTGTTCTTTTTCATTTTCCAGAATCAAGGAGCCATCTTCCTGAGTAATCAACCTGCCCTTCACCAAGGGTTGGTATTTTTCATAATCAACTTGAAACCTCAACTTTGGTTTTCCAAATCCTAGTTTTTCTCTTACAGATGGTTCCATTCTTTCAATATTCCATGGAGGATCCCAAACTATAGAGACATTTATGTTCCCTACACCATCAATTTTACCTATATATCTCTTGACATCACTAACTAAGGTGTCATGAAGTGGGCAACCTCTTGTCGTCATTGTCATTTCTATATCGACATCATTTGAGTCGTTTATGTTCACACCATAGATAAGACCCAAATCGACAATGTTAACTGGAATCTCTGGATCCATACATTTCTTTAGTATGGAATACACCTGCTCTTGACTAATACTCTTCGGCATCCAACATTAAAAATACCATAACGGATTAAATACTTTATCCATATTTTAGATAGCTTTGCCTATGCTTTCTTTATATGGGGGTTTCAAAATGCCCTTTTCAGTAATAATTCCTGTTATCAATTCTGGAGGTGTTACGTCAAATGCGGGGTTAAAAATCTTAATACCCTTTGGTGCCAGCAGCTTGTTACCCATCTTCATCAATTCATTCTTATTTCTTTCTTCAATCACTACATCACCCACGTTACTCCTCAAATCAAAGGTAGAACTTGGTGCGGCAACGTAAAATGGAATATTGTGCCTCTTTGCAAGAGCAGCTACCTGATAAGTACCAATCTTATTGTACACATGACCACTTTTCAATATCCTATCTGCCCCAACGATTACTCGATTTATTAGCCCACTAGACATAAGATGACCTACAGCAGTATCAGGAATTAAACTAAAATCTATTCCATAATGATCTAACTCAAAGGCAGTTAATCGAGAGCCTTGCATCACTGGTCTTGTCTCAGTTGCTATAACACGAATCTTCTTGCCCATGTCGTTTGCGGCTCTCAGAACGCCCAAAGCTGTACCGTATGTGACCGTTGCAAGAGAACCTGCATTACAATGTGTAAGTATTACTTCATCCTTACGTATCATTTTTGCTCCATTCTTTCCTAATTTTTTATTTGTAATAATATCGTCTGTTGCCATATTTTGAGAATACAAAATAATAGATTTTTTTATATCATTCACATCATTCTTTGAAGTTGCCTCCTTCATTACCTGGTCAAGAGCCCAAACCAAGTTTACTGCAGTAGGTCTTGTTGATCTAAGTCTTTGATAGGCGATTTTAAGGTCCTTCAGCAGAGCATTCGGAGTTTTTGCTTTACTCGAAATTGCTGCTAATGCCATCCCAAATGCCGCTGCAACACCAATAGCAGGCGCTCCCCTAATGACTAATCGTTCTATAGCTCTGGCAACATCCTCGTATTTCTTGTATTTTACATATATCAGTCTGCCTGGCAATTTTGTTTGATCAATCATAATAACTTGATTATTTTCCCATTTGACCGTCAAAAGATCCTTGGTTCCTACAATTAACTTGCCATCATTTTTCAGTTTTTTGCTATGATGCATTATTGACTTTATGGCAAGTGATGTCTATAATAATTTACCTTGTTAGATCCATTGTCACCAGAACAACACGGGTGATCTATTATCTTATTAAATTGATATTGACAAATTCTTTTCTTTTAATGACCATGGGTAACCAATATTACCTCCTACAATGCCCAATCTTTCCTTCCCGTAATAGAGAACCATAAATAATAGGTACTAATAGTTAGCAGATATGTCGTTTATCAGATATCGTATGATGAGATTAAGAAAGTTTACCAAAAATAAATTTTATGTGCTCGTCAAATATCTGCTATTTGTCTACATAAGTTTCAAGATGAAGATTGGCTGGTACTAACAGGCAAGGGCAATCGAGTAATGTCATAAAGTGCCTTTAAAATTCAATAGTAACATCTTTAACATTTCGTCTACTAAATTAAAGTAATTAGGCACAATGATTTTGCAGGAAACTCTATAATCAGTCAAATCAAATAATTAATGCAGAAATGTCTGTTGAAAAAGAAATGACTGCCGGTAGAAATGACATTGGCAATTATTCAACCAAACCTAATCTGCAAAATGACCTTTTTGATAATATAATCGGTTATGAAGATATAAAAAAACTATTCTTCTTGTCCTTTGAGTCACAAAGACCAATACATATTCTACTTGTTGGCCCGCCGGCATCAGCAAAAACGTTATTTATGTTAGGGTGTATGAAACTCGAACGTTCTTATTTTACGCTAGGTACTCATAGCACTAGATCTGGTATGGTCGACTACTTGTTTGAGAAGCGACCCAGGTTCTTGATTGTTGATGAGATAGAACACATGTCTATTAGAGATCAGACTGTTCTACTCAGTCTTATGGAAACTGGAATCATAGCTGAAACAAAATTTATGAAAACTAGAAATACTCAATTGAAGACATGGGTTTTTGCCACTGCAAATGGGACCAACCACTTGCTTACTCCGTTGCTGTCTAGGTTTATGGTACTGCACTTTAAACAATACAAGTTTGAGAATTTTTTGGATGTTTCGATTCACATGCTCGGGAGAGATGGCATTGCAAAGGACATTGCAAATCAAATAGCCGACCAAGTTTGGCACAAGATGAAATCAAAGGACATTAGGGATTGTATAAAGATTGCACACCTTGCTAAAACCAAGGACGATGTAAATTTCATTGTAGAAACTCTTCTAAGGTATGGTAAGATATCCAATAGTACTGACGATAAGAAACAATCGTAGTACTTGATTTTTGATTACTATTACACCTTAGTAGTCCATTTGTTACACTTTCGCAGTAATCGCGGATTTTAGCAGAATTGTACTCGCTTGCATGTTATATGTATGTAAATCATTGGATTGAATAAAGATCTAAAAATCAAAACCGCCGCCATCAAAACCGCCGCTATCGCTTCCTACATCTTGAGAATCTGCACCGGAACTTTCAGAACTACTATCGCTAGCCCCATTTGTGCTATCTGCATTTCCACTATTGTCTGCATTTGCGCCATCTTGAGCTAAAGAACTTTCCATAGGATTTAACGCTAGTCCCATTAAAGACATCATGGAAGTGAAAAACAGAATATCCATTATCCCTGCAAATAACATCATCGGCACCCATGATCTATTGGAAACCATAAACGAGTCAAGCTGTGATTTGTCTCCATTATTGTAATACTGCTGCATTTCTTGAACCTTCTCCTGTAATTCCTTTTTCTTGTTGCCAAGAAGACTCATGCCGGTTTCTGTTATTTTCAATTCATTTTTTTTCCTACCAAAGAAACCTCTCTTCTCATTCATCATTACTAATCTTTGAAAAACAAGATCATTGACTATCATTTCAACTTCAGATTTATTTAACTTGGAAACGCGAGAAATCTTGTCGACATTCTTCATTCCTCTTGCAATCGCATCCAGAACTATGAAATGATTAGGACTTTCTCGAATATTAACTTCGCTTGACATATCGAATTTATTCACCTGAGTTTACTTAAATGATTCGTTTTTGACAAAATGTAGTTAGAATCTCAAGTACATACAGACTTAGAACTTTGTGGATTCACCTTTGTTGTATTGAGTATTTATTCAACAAACTAAAAAGTTTAAAATTATTAATCACAAGAAATTACCACAATTGGCTGGAGCCGACAGTTTTGGAGTCGAAAATGGGATGGGCGTTAGAGCTGTAGAATGGATGAATTCATATTCAGTAGAGAAAAAAAAGGAATTTGAAGCAAAACTTGAAGGTTACCGGATCTCATCAAAAAACTTTGGTGATTTTGAAATAATCTCATGGAGCGGCAATTGGTCTGACGCACGAAAAATAATAGTTAAGGCAAGCACCAAATTAAGTATAAAGGTCTTAGAATCGGGTTACCATCAAAAAGATACTCTCTTGTTTTCCCTTTTTGGCTTAGGGAAGGAATTTGCTAAGGTATACAAAAAGGGTAACTATATTGGAACGATTGTGTTGGGGATGCGTTCGGGAAAATGGTATGTAAAATCAGAAAAACTTGGATGACATCATTTTAACTGATTTTAGGAAAATCAGAATAGGAATGTTGAGAAAGTATTTGCCTCTTAATATTAATAGTCAGTAACGTCATTTCCTAAATAGAAAGTCGCAAAAACTTTTTCCGGCAACTCTCACACACTCGTCATAAAGTTGTTCCGGGGAATTGCCATTTCCATTTTGGGGCGGCGGCAATCTGTTAGGGAAATCATTAAGTGATGAATCAATCTTGTCTGGGCTGGGTCTTTCTCCCAACACTAGGTCCAATTCTCTGATAGTATTGTCTCTTAGGATAGTTAGATGAATCTTATCTCCCACCTGTTTTTGGCTTTCAAGATAAGCTAATATATCATCAATTTTGGTTACGTCTCTATTATCGATTTTTAATATAATGTCGCCTCCTGTATCAAAATCTCTTCCGTTAAGTGTCTTTGTAGTTGTTCCTGCACGTAAATCTGCTTTCTCGGCCGGACTCCCTTTTGTGATACTTGTTATTAGAAATCCTTTAGTCTGAGTCAACCCAATTTGCTTGGCCAAATCAGGGGTAAGACTAAGCCCTATTATTCCAATGTATGGATGACGGTATGAACCAGTTTGGATGAGCGATTGTACAACTTTGCTTATGGTATTAGAAGGAATTGCAAATCCTACTCCAGAATAGACACCAGTGTTCGAAAATATAGCTGTGTTAATTCCGATCACACTGCCTTGTGTATCAATGAGGGGACCACCAGAATTTCCAGGATTGATGGCTGCATCCGTTTGTATGATATTTGGAATAGAGAACGATGATGTTGTTCCTAAATTCTCCCCATTCTCATTTGATGGTAATAGCCTCCCCAAACCACTCACTATTCCCACAGTCATTGAACCAGAGAGCCCAAATGGGTTCCCAATTGCAACAACTGTCTCTCCAATTCTCAGATTGGTTGAATTAGCAAGAGGCAGTGGCGTTAATTTGTCCGAGGTGATATTTTTTACCTTAATAACGGCCAAATCTGCAAATTGGTCAAAGCCAACCAGCTCCGCAGAATAAACATTACCATCTAAGAAACTAACCTGTAGTTCATCATTATTATTAGAACCTGGCACTACTACATGATAGTTTGTAATAACGTGACCGTCCTTATCATATACAAATCCAGATCCAAGACGAGATCCTAATTCATTAGAATTATCTTGTTCAGTTACCTGCACTACGGATTTTTCAACTTTAGTAAATAGATCAGGTAGAGACATAGAATCAGTATTGTTTGAGTTTTCAATCGGAGGTATTTGCGCTGACGCATGGTCGCTAGAAGTATTAGAAATACGGTTACCCATAAGTGCAATAAAGAGCAACAATGAAAATAAAACTAATAATTTCTTTGCATTCATTTTCTGAATATTATCTTAGTATCAACAATCCTATATTTGAATTATAGTTATTTCCGAATGTAGCAGAACTAGATCTTTCAATCAATATCTCACAATTTTTTTCCCCTTATTCAGAAGCCCATGGCAATTATATTCAAACTTTACAATGACCTGGCGGTCGCTACGTATAGCAATTTTATCTAATCATTAATCTAATTTCTTTAGTACTAATCGATGTATTACTCGGGACAAACGATACAATGAAATTCAGGTACCATTTCTATCAATGATATGACAAAGGATGAATCCCCGATAACATTTTTGAAATACAAGAACCTGAACGACATGTTGAAAGTGATACTGTTTTCCTCACAATCTGCCTTAGGCTTGACTCCAATGCTTTATCACATAAAATACAAGGAAAAAGAAATTCTCTTTATTGAAACTGGTGCCCTTGGAGGCGCGTCAGTTCATTACATTGTTGAAAAAGATCAGCCAAGCAAGAAATTTATTGAATTGAGGCAACTAACAGGGGAATACAATTTCGTTGAAAAAATAGGAAATGATACACATTCAATTTACATTCCAATATTAGAACTGGACAGCACGTCCATTGAATTTCCAATTTAAAGGCGCACGAATACATATACTATCGCATCAGAATTTTTCTATTAGGAAACCGGATGCAGTCATCCTTATCTTTCATTTTATTTTCAATGATTCAGAGTATAATGTTTAGAAATATTCTCTAGCTGCATGAGTTCTTTATTACTATTTTAAGTAACGTGCCTGTCATGATTAAGAATTTCTATAACTCTCCTGTACGAAAACGATGCAGATATTCTTTTTTCGATGGTTTTTAGAGATCAATAATACACTATTTTAATCATCGGATCTGCAGGACATATCAATTCGTTGTATGATTTTCATGATAGTGTCGTTAAGTTTTTGATTTTTTATCACCCACTAGAGGTATACTGTGTAATGTTTTGCTAAATCGCATGTTTTAAAAATACCCAATTAGATAATTAGTATATGACAGACGAAAGGTTATCTCAATTTTTGAGGGAAGGGAAAAATTGGGAGAGAAAAGCAACCAGTATACCGGGGGTATTTTTGATCAAACTCCCAGAATACAAAAGTAGGCCACCTTACATAGCAATGGAAATTAATCCCGTTGATTCAACGGGGGCAGCAACAAAAAAACGAGGAATATTAATCAAATCTAGTTCTGAACTAGAACAGATAAGTAATATTCTCACAAATGCCAAAATTGTTCAACTCGCCACAAGTTTAGATGAAGTGAATCCCGAAAAAAAATCAAGAGCACACCAATCAAGTGAAACAGACGTATTTGAAATTTGAATGAAAAGAAATAGATACCAAAAAAAATCGTGCCATATCAAAACCAATTCAATTTGTTAAACTCTTGTTACAAAATAGTTGCTTAAGGATAATCCAAATGTCGATAAGCGACCTTGAATGAACATGAGTTACTTTAATCATCCTCTTCTTAGGAAAAATTTCCTGCGTTTTAGGGAGTATCAAGAAATTATTTCCAATTCGGCTTTGAATAAGAACACTTTGGTTATCCTCCCCACAGCATTAGGAAAGACAATCATATCTTTGCTTGTATCCGTCAATATACTGTATAATTATAAAGAGAAGAGAATCCTAATATTGGCACCGACTAGACCACTTGTGAACCAGCACTGGGACTCATTTATATCCAATATAAAATTACTTGACGAGCAAACTGTCGTTGTTACTGGAAAAATATCACCGCATGCGAGAACAATTGTATGGAATAATAAGACAATAAGACTTTTTTTCTCTACTCCAGAGGTAGTAAAAAACGACATTATTAATAAAAGACTTTCACTTGTAGATTTTTTTTTGGTAGTATTTGACGAAGCACATCGTGCTGTGAAGAATTACGCCTACACTTTCATATCAGATCAATACACCAAACATTGTTTGAATCCACTAATCCTTGGATTAACAGCTAGTCCGGGATCAGAAAAAAACAAAATTCAAGAAATATGTGATAATTTGTTTATTGAAAATATTGAATTTAAAACTGAGGAAGATAAAGATGTAAAAAGGTACATCAATCCAATTGATCTAAAGTGGCAATGGTTCGATCTCCCTTCAGAGTATCAGTATGTTAAATCAATTCTGAAGACAATGTTGGACGAGAAGCTCAATTGGTTAAATAGCAGAAATATTTTAAGAAAAAATTCAAAATGGATTTTCAAGAGGGACCTGATCTCGTTAGGCGAACAACTTAAGTCCAAATTGAATATTACTTTAGAAGAAGACCGACGATCGATCTACTATGCATTGATGCAACAATCCATTGCATTATCATTGATGTATTGTATTGAATTAGTAGAGAGTCAAGGATTTCACTCACTTGGAACGTTTTTGGCTAGAACAAGACCAGAAGAAAGTAAGAGCCACAAGATTATGCTAGGGGATAATAGAATTAAAGAAATAAAACGATTGATGGAAAATTTACATATGGATCATCCCAAAGTTCAATACCTTCTCAAAATCCTAAAAGAAAGACATGATCCACAGTCGATTCTAAATAAGCGAGGCAATTCATCGCACAGTGCACCAGAAGTAATTTCTAGAGTCCTTGTCTTTACTCAATATCGAGACACTGCACAACACATTGTTGAAATGCTAATTAAAGATAACATTAGGGCGTCAAAATTTGTGGGTCAATCCAAAAGACAAGGAGATCCTGGAATGAAACAAGAAGAACAAAACTCTATCCTAAAAAATTTTAGGGAAGGAGAATTTAGTGTCCTAGTGGCAACCTCTATTGCAGAAGAGGGCCTTGATATTCCGGAGGTAGATCTAGTAGTTTTTTATGAACCAATACCAAGCGAAATTAGGCATATTCAAAGAAGGGGAAGAACTGGAAGAAAAAATATCGGTTCGGTTTTAATTCTTGCAACAAAGGATACAATCGATCAACTATATCTAGACATCACTAGAAAAAAAATTGATAGGATGAAATCTATATTCTCCTCTCCCAGTATTGATCTCAAACTCAAAACCCTTGAGAGAACCAACTTAGAACTTGATCCTATGACCAAAGAGGAAATTGATTATCTGGACTCTTTTCTCAACTCTGAAAAGAGAACCAAGATAAAATCACTACCTGGCCAGAACAAAATTTCACATGAGAAGATTAAAGCCTTCACAAATGATAACTCATTGGTACAGTTTAGAAAAACCGTTGAACGGACGGCTAGAAAGATATATTCATTAGTATCTTGTAGTGGAAACAGTGGAATGGACTTAGACCTAATTTATAAAATATTGGGACAAGAAGATGAACTTGTAAATGCAGGATTACAGATGCTTAAAAAATTAAGAAGGATAAAAATAATTGGTAAAAAGATAATTCTATCCGAAAATGTAAGAAAAGTTCAAGGACAGACATATGACATTGAAATTGAAAAGGTAATGATGGGTAAAGCAATAGTACTGATAAATGGTAAATGGCATGCTAGCTTACACCATTATGATTATCGTGGACCAAAAGAGTTGATAAAAAAAGGAAAGGAATTCAAAGCTGTCGGAGAGTTATATCATGATAATGATAACCTGAATATGCGCGTAGATCAAATTTTGTAGGTGAAGCAATGCAGTTCTGTTGGTTGTCATTAAAGCTCAAACAAGTTAATCAATGGATAATTCCGGTTTATGTTGATTTATCATCCTGGAAAGACCGTTCATATAATTTTTGGCGAAGGTAGTTATAGGTTGAGAAGAATACCATATACATCCGAGTACCTGACAATCGTGACATGTTTTAGCTATCTCCCATTGAGGTGCACTCCAAACATCTTCTATGCTATGTTCAAGCAGATTATACATGTTCTCGGCACTGTTAAACTTCCAGCACGGGACCATCACGGTCCCGTCGGCATTGACAAATGTACTCTTCCATACTCCGCATTCGTCGAAATTAGTACGACCATTTTCTAGAATCTGTTCAAAATATTCATGGGGGATCATTATTTGAGGAGAAGAATGCTTTTTCCCATAATTCAAAACACTTTCACATACTTTATCCATAGTTTTTCTATCTGGCAATAACGAGTACGGCACATCAGCTCTGTCTTCTACGAAGGTTAGAGAAACTGCGTTTGAACCGAGAGCTTTTGCTTTGTCAAAATAAGTTTGATCGATAAATTCATCTGTATTAAATTTTGTAATTACGCTATTGAAATAATGTGAAATGTTACTTTCATTAAGGAGTCCAATATTTTCCATAACCTTTTGATATACTCTGCTAGACACACCGCGCACTTTACAATAAGGCTCTTCATAAACCGAGTCGATGCTACATGTAATGAACTGAATATATTGTTTTAGTTTTTCAAGGTCTACGGTGTGTAAAAGTGAACAATTTGTTATCAAGGAAGTAGGCATGTTGATACTATGAAGATAACTAACGAGCTCAATAAAATCAGGTCGACTAGTTGGTTCTCCTCCTTCGATAATTGACCAAACACAATATTTCGAAACTTTGTCAAAGATAGATTTCCATTGTTCCGTAGTTAGATCCCTTTCGTTAACTAATTTTAATTGTCCCTCCTTATTTGAATCACCGAACGGACACATTGGACAGTAAAAATTACAGTAATGGGTCAAACTGAAAACAGCCACTAGTGGTCGTCGTTTACCAACAACTCTATTTAATGACCATTTGCCTAGTAACTTTAAAGTTCGAATCTTATCTACTTCCAACCAATCTATCTAGACGTCTCATTCGTATTAATCTATTGGAGTATTGGTGTGTAATGATTATTTTTTTAACTAAGTTTCAAAAATTTCTTATTCTATCTTGGCAAATTTCAAATAAACAGACTCATTATGAAATGAATCCATTTTCGCATTTTGTAATTTGGCTTCAACAAAGATTGTTTGCTCGAGTTTGGCACCACTAAAGTCACAACTTCTTAAATCTGCCCACATAAAGTTTGTTCTAGTTAGGTCTGCAGTTACTAATTTACTATTTTTCAAATTGCAATACAGGAAAATTCCATCCGCCAGGTTCGCGTTTTCAAAGTTGGAGTCCATAACTTCTGCCTGAGCAAAATTGGCCTTACGTAAATTGCACCCTGACAAGTTTATTTCGTTGCATTTGACGCCGTTTAGGAAGGCATTTGAAAGATCCTTTCCTGAAAAATCCATACCACTTATATCTATTTTCACAAGAATATTGGACATTCTCCACTCATTGAATTCTTTTATTTTTGATTCCTGTAGGAGGTCCAACCAGTCTGATTTTTCAGTCATTTTCATGACGTTATTTTTCTTGTTATATCAATTTTCGCCTAATGAAACTTATTATATATGATAATCATATCAAAATTCAATATATGACGGAAAGTAAAATAAATAATTCACCACCACGAATAATGATTGTGGACGATGAATCTGATATCCTTTCGGTCATAAAAAGAGGATTGGAATCAAAAAATGATTTCAGGGTTGAAACCTTTTCTAAAGGTGATGACGCTATAAATAACTTTCAGAATCATCCTCCGAAATATTATGATCTAGTAATTACCGACATTCGGATGCCTAAAATAAATGGATTTGAGTTGTATAGGCGTATAAAAGAAAATGATCCTACTATGAAGATTGCATTTATCACTGCTTTTGAGATTAACAAAGAAGAATTCAGCAAAGTAATCCCATCTGTTGATGTTACTCATTTCATTAGTAAGCCTGTCAGCATATCTAAATTGAGAGAAAAAATAAAATCCATACTTGAAGACGATGGTGCCAGTGCTGATGCTGATACTTCTGATGATAATTAATCTATTTTAATAAATTCAAGCAGTCAAAGTCTGGTTTTTGTAATTACATGCTTCTATTCGGCATCAGAGCCAGCGATTGGGAGTAATTTTCCTTCAGGAAAATTAAATTTATTTTGATCCTGTTCTTCCGGAGTAACCTTTTCGAATTCAAGAGTAATTTCAATCGGTCCATTAAATTTAGTGCTGATTTCATTTGCCAGAATCGCTATTTCATTTTTGTCACAAAATTCCTTAGAGCCTTGAAGAAAGACACGACTCTGTCTAAATAGTGCATTGCCTCCATATTTTTCTTTTAGAAAATCTAGCAATCTTTGAACATTATCTTGAGGTATATCGTTGTAATAGAAACAAATACCATTTATTAATTCCTTGTCAAATGGAGTTCCATACCTGAACCAAAAAACTCCAAAATGTTCATACTCTCCTTGCAGACATTTAATTTCCCAATGATTAGCCTTTTCGACAGGATATGTCGAATTTAATACGTCATTGACTCCTAAACGCCAATATCTAACACGCATCTAAAAATATATCGGATTATCATTATAATAATGTGACGAAATAGAGTTGGATAACGAGTTTGAGTGCATTTGCTAAACAGAATGATTCGAATTAGCGTAGTTATTTGAAAAACATGTTATATAGAACAGATAAAAATAATATAAGGTTGGATACCTTAATTTAGGAAATTGAAATCAACAGGCTCAAAAAAAACACACAAAGATATCTTGGGTGATTCAGTGCGCGATTATGAAATTGAATCAAAATCCATCTCTTTACTAGTTGATGGTATGGCAAACTCTGGCGGTTTTGAATCCAAAAATCTTTGGGACGGAATCAATATAATACGAACGATGACAGAGGATACGAAGTGTACTAAATTCCTGTCATTTGTGGGATCGATAATCTCAACTGGCGCAAGGGGAATCATCAAGGATATGCTAAAGCGTAAGATGTTTGATTGCGTAATTACAACCTGTGGTGCTCTCGATCATGACATAGCACGATCTAGCACCAAGTACTATTCCGGAGATTTTCGTATGGACGATACTTTGCTATATAAAAGAAATATTCACAGATTGGGAAATGTATTGGTCCCCCAAAATAATTATGGTCCAGTTATTGAAAAAAAGGTACAGGAATGTCTAAACGATCTGTATAAAAAAGGCAAAAAGAATGTCCCGACTTTTGAAATAACGAGGAATATAGGTAGTGCTCTTAATGAGTCTTCGTTCCTGTATTGGGCATACAAGAATGATATTCCGGTCGTAGTTCCAGGTATTGTTGATGGGGCTGTTGGAAGTCAAATATGGTTCTTTTATCAGAAACATAGAGATTTTAATTTAAACTTGCTATTGGATGAAACTAGACTTTCTGATTTGATCTACGATGCAGGTAAGACCGGTGCTTTTATTATTGGTGGAGGAATATCGAAACATCATACATTGTGGTGGAACCAATTTCGAGGCGGGCTGGATTACGCAGTGTCTATAACAACAGCTTCTGAATGGGATGGAAGTTTGAGCGGAGCTTTAGTTGCAGAAGCAATATCGTGGGGTAAGGTGAAAGGTAAAGCGAAACAAACTACTATACACGGCGAGGCAACCACCCTACTACCATTCATTTACGCAGCATTGTTGAAATAGATTTTATCTAATTACTAACGCCCTAGAACTCAACTTTTTGTCGTATTTTTGTTTACAATTTTTATCGAATTTATTTTGGCTAAATTTGGATCTTGTGGTTGATCATTCTGGATTGTTGGTAATGCTGCAATTTTATCAACTGCATCCATCCCGTCTATGACCTTACCAAATGCGGTATACTGATTGTCCAAAAACCTTGAATCATTCAAGACAATAAAGAACTGTGAACCCGCACTATCCGGATCTGAAGACCTGGCCATTGAAACAATTCCCCTGTTATGAGGAATATTACTAAATTCTGCCTTAATTTTGTAACCAGGATCACCTGTTCCCCAAGCAGCCGTGCTAGTGTTATTTTTTGTATTCGGATCTCCACCTTGAATTACAAATCCTTTGACAATTCTATGGAACACAGTACCATTATAGAATCCCGATTCTGCAAGCTTCTCAAAATTTGATACTGTCATAGGCGCTACATCCGGAAAGAATTCCATAGTGATTGGGCCCTGAACTGTATCCAAAATAGCTAGTTTTGATTCATTAGTTGATTTCATAGAAGTATTAGTCATGGGGGTGTTTATTGAAAATTTCTCTTCGTTCCCTACAACTTCGTTATATGGATCCGATGTCGGCGTAGGATTATAATTGTGGTTCACTTCGTAGACCAATACAGCGAAAAATAGACCAGGTTTCTCGGTTCTAAAACTATCTGATGAGTATGCCAATCGAAGTGGTTGTTGGGCCGTGGCGTTTTCTGGATATTTGATGTCTTTTGAATAGATGGCAGTAGCCCCCGGCTCGTATTGACCAGTAGGCGCTCCATTCAAAATGTACGACACAGGAGTAAAAGGTATTAATTGTCCAAGTAAAGTGCGATCCCAGAAAAAGGGTTTTGGGGTAAAACCATCTTGTTCAAGATATGTGTTTTCATCAAAACCGCCAATTCTTATGAACCACTGTTTTTTGCTTTCATCTCCGCCGTTACCTAAAACATATAGCTCAGTACCGTTGTTACCGGTAAATCTCTGTCCTACAATGTATACTACAATGTAATCGGACTGTAGATCTTTGGTAATTTTAAGACCATTTTCAGTTTGATCCATAAACATTTTTGCAATAGTTGCGATTCTTGTTTGGTTTATTGTAGCATTATCAGCCAAACTAGTCCTATTTCCCAGTGTTGTTATCCAGTAACCATAATCCCACCACGATGCAACTACCGAATTGGAAGGTGTATTGGTCGAAATCCAGTCTAATGTATCTATCCAATCGTTGGTTTTGACTCTAAATCCAGTTCCACCATTTGCAATAGAAGGAGGAATATCTGCTGAACTCAACCAATTTGAATTTGGTGGATAAAATATTGTAAATAATTTATCGTTAATAACTACACCACCGTTATCAATAACGGGAATCGAAACCAAAATAATAACAATACCTGAGTAAATAATTTTTAATGATCTACTCATTTGAGAGGTTTTATGACCTTCTACTCTTCTTCTCTTTTTATGTGTCGGTTCTGAGGCTTTGTAATTTATTATGCTCCTTGTAACTTCATAAAGGCCCAAACTTGCCAAGAGTATTATTCCTATTGATGAGAATACCAGCAATCTTGCAAATGTTGCACTCACATACACTCCCGTAATCCCAATTATTAGTGAAAAAATTGACATGTCGTTTCTGTGTTTAAATGCCATAAGTGCCCCAAAACCTGCAAACATTATTAGAACTGAATAATCAGTCAAATACTCTACCAAAGTTGGAGTGAAGTGTTCTGCGACGGATTCTACTAGGGGATTCTGAGAAGATAGAAATGGGTTAACAGCATTTAGATATCTGAAAGAGGATACATAAAAGCTTCCTGATACTACTATACCTACTGCAATGGCAATAAAACATGCAAGCAAAATCCAGTTGTTTCTAGCAAAAGTACTAGAAGAGCTAAACTTCCTGACTATTGACGATGCAATAAGGAATATTGTACCGCCGATAAGGGCGATTCCTGGAAGTCCAAACACAAATGAAAGACCGGGTCTCGGAGAAAGTCCTGCTGCTATAGTTGCTGCGACTGTAAACAAGACTGCTACGATTAAGGGAGTTCTTAAATCGTTTCTCAAAAAGGTTACTGCGAAAAAGAATAATGAAATTGGGATGCTAAAATATTGAATGCCCCCCCAAGATGCATTGGCAAGTCCAAGCAATAATCCGCCTGCTATTGCTTTTACAATAGCAATGCCGGGTTTATGCTTCATGGCCGAGATAAGTAAGTACAGGGCCAACAGGGCAAGGAATAATCCGAGAGGTTCAGATTTGAACCAACCCAAGTTACCACGTTGAATAATAGCTGGAGTAAATGCAATTAGTAATGCTGAAAATAGCCCTGCTGTGGTTCCACTAAGGGTCCTTACCAATGCAAAGACAACAATAGTGGTCAATGATCCTAACACAACCGGTAAAATTATCGTAAAATCTAAAACAGAACTATTTCCTCCAAAGATCTTGTATAGGTATGCAGCAGTTACATGCAATCCAACTTGCGAAGTCGTTGGTATGTTTCGACCCTCAGGATACCATGACATGGTGTCATGCCACTTTAGATACGCGTCAAGGCCGTTATCTATGATGTACTTTGTTGCTCTATAATCAAAATATGGATCAAATTCATTCAGATAATAACCATACTTAATGGGATAGGAACGCATAATGAAAGCCGTTGTGAATGCGATAACTAGTACTGTGATAACTAATAAATGACGTGCACTAAAATTGTAATTTCCAAAGTGGAACAAAACTCTATCGCTCGATAGCATGACAAAGGATGTTGATTTTACCTATTTTTTAACGTACTGGAGAGAGTTTGTGCAATGTAATTTGAAAAAAAATTCCAAGAAATTTGTCAAAAGTATTTGGATTTAGTTCTCTAACAAAAGAAAGGGGGAATTAAGAGCAAATAGTGACTCTTAATGAATTACTTCTTTGACTTTGATTTGGATCCTTTCTTAGCAGACTTGGATTTCTTTTTAGCTGCCATTTTCAATGATAATAGAAAAACAGATCGTATATAAGTTTTAATTTTTGGAAAATAATTTTGGTTACTCTGACTCTAAAATCTTTGTTTTACATACTGTGACCAGTTTGGAGAATCGTATTGCATCTTCTTTATTACCTACAATTGTACCATAATGCATTGGAACTACAATTTTTGGTTTAATTAACTCATTGATTGCCTTTGATGCCTCCTCTGCTGTCATTACATAAGTTCCTGAAACAGGTATTAATACGATTGTTGCGTTTACCTCTTTCATTTCTGGAATTATATCTGAATCTCCGATATGGTATAATCGATCAGCCCCAAACTCTACAATAAATCCAAGTTTTTTTTCATTCTTTGGATGAAAATCCTTGTTAACGTTATACGCTGGAACGGTTTCAATTTTCAAATCATCAACTTTCACGCTATTGTGAGGATCAATGCCAATCGATTCTTTAATTTTCAGAGATTTTAGTTGCGGCAGACATTCTTGGGCTGAAACAATTACTGTTCTTTCATTGATGATATTATTCAAATCCTCAATTGATAAATGATCAAAGTGGTTATGGGTTACAAGTACAATATCTGCATCAGAGATACCGTCATATTTTTTGCTTAATTTGTAAGGATCAATATACATTTTTTTATTTCCATAAATAATCTTGAAACCAGCATGACCTGTCCACGTGATACCGATGTCATTATACTCAAACATGTGTAGTAAGAATTAGATTAACGATTTAAAGCTACCCTTCAAAATACCGATTTGCTATTATCATTTTATTTTTGGACAGTGTAATGGTTGTTACGTCAGCAGTCCTTAGTCTATTCAATAACATACCATCTAGTGTAGCCACTGCAAATTTTCTGTTTCTAGTTACGTAATTTAGAATATCGTTATCTACATTTTTTGATTTCCCGATATCCATGATTTCAAATTTTAGTTTAGATATGCGAATTGCGGTATTTGCTATCATTGATTTTTTGGGTCCTGATTTTCTTTCGACAGAATTAAGCTCGTCCAGAACAAATGAAGGAACTTTAAATCTTAATTTTCCGATTTCACTTTCAACTTTGTCTAGGCATTTAATGGGATTCGAAACCAACGCAATGAGAAAACTGGTATCACAAATTACATCCATTTATAGATCCTCTACAGACCATATTATGAAAGTTTAGACTTAATTACTTTCAAGTATCGCCAATGATTTTGGCGTGGGATATCAACCTATTCGTAGAAGGAGATTCCTAAATTCTAATTAAAATTTCATCTTTAACAAAAAGTACATTACTAAGAATCAAAGATCACTTATAGTGTAATTGAAGTCGATAGAAACTCATATTATAGTGGATTGTACTCCAGAAAAAATTTGGGACATACTTACTAATTTTGAAGAATACGAATTATGGAACCCGTTCATGACAAAAGTTGAGGGCGATGCCAAATTAGGGGCCAAGATTAAAGTCCAAATTCGCACAATGAGGGGAAAACAGAGAATATACCATCCTATCATTACTAGATTCGAGATAAATAAGGAACTTCGATGGAAGGGAAAATCTTTCCTGCCTGGTATTTTTGACGGGGAACGCATATTTCTTATTGATAAATCCGCTGACAACAAAGTTGCATTCTTTCACAAAGAATTATTCAGTGGTTTAGGAGTGAAACTAATTGGAAATAAGCTAGCTGAGAATCTTAGTGAAGGTTTCGAGAAGATGAACCTAGCGCTAAAGAAGCGAGCTGAGAATTCCTAAAAGGGTTAACAGTTTGAGTGTGATAAATTTACGAGTTAAATGGGTATGTCCAGTCGACTGCACTCTGCAACCAATGTTCGTAAGTCTTTTTCTAGAGTATCCCTAAGTTTATTGTTATAGATTATTGCTGCGGGATGTATTGTGAGAAAAAAAAGTCTCCCATCTCTCTCAACAAATTTGCCACGATTTCCGAGTATTGATGCTCCTCCAAGCATTGAATGATAGGCTGTTCTGCCTAATATGCAAATTATTTTTGGAGATACAATTGAAATTTCTCTTTCAAGATAGTTATTGCAAAGACGTCGTTCATCATCTTTTGGAACTCTATTGTTGGGAGGTCTACACTTTACAATATTAGTTACGTATGTTCTTGCTCTGACTATTCCTACATTGTCCAAGCACTCATCGAGGATTTTTCCGGCAATCCCAACGAATGGTCTACCTTTCTCATCTTCATTTCTTCCAGGAGCCTCGCCGATAAACATAATAGTCGCTTTAGAATTACCCTCGCCAGGAACTGCGTTAGTTCTATTCGTACACAAGTTGCACAGCTTGCACTTTATGACCTCATCTCTTATTCTATCAATTGTGTCGTTTGACCTACTCATCAATTAGTCGTACTAGTTTTTAATTTCAATCTACCATATATTATCTTACTACATTTCATGAAATATCTTTCTCGAATTTTTTTGCATGTTGCATTGCTGTCTTGAATAAATTAAGATGAGAGGCACCACTAACAGCATTGAAAAATAGTTAATCAGTGTTAAAATGGAAAAGTAAATTCAATTTCATTAGTCGCTTTGACAAATAGTTTTAACTAATGATTATTATTAGTATATCTAGTTATACACAATACGATGAGCTCGAACGTAGATCAGTTGGAGGAGCAATCAGATCTGGAACAAGGTATCAAAATAGCTAGAGAAAGGGTTATGGAGATTCCCACTAAGAGAGTCCATGAAGATGACAAGTTTGCGACAGATGTCAATATGGAATCGAAAGACATGATACTCAAAAAAATTAATATTGAAATAGATTTATTTCAAAGAACAAAGGTATTTAGTAACGACCATTCGATGTGGATTTAAATAACTGATTAGATAACTCAACAATTACGAGACTCACTTATTTTTCTTGCAACCAGTTGGTTATTTTATAATATATGCAGTATCTTAAATCAGAGGAGTAAACGCACTAATTCATGGAAATATAATATCCAGTCGCTCCTTGGACATGATTTAAAAATGGTTGCCCTCTAGTAGAATATTAATTGAGTTCTCAGCTTGTTACACTCGAATATCGGAAGGGTGTCATAACATTAACAGGACTTGATACTTTGCCTTATTGTACCGCTGACCCAATTACAAATACTCTGTACTCATATGGTCTTAACTACAAAAAAATCATCGAATATCTTGATGACAAGAACATAAGATATGATGACAGAGTACTGGATTTGTTACCTCTAAAAGATTTATCAAGAATCAATGTAAAGCTGCGCGATTATCAACAAGAAGCTGTTGAAAGCTGGTGTAAAGTGAAAACAGGATCAATAGTACTTCCTACCGGAGCTGGAAAAACCATGGTTGCATTGAAAATTATGGAAATTGTAAATTCGCCAACTCTGATAGTGGTTCCTACTCTTGATCTCATCAAACAATGGACTAAAATACTCTCAAGAAATTTCGATATTGAGATAGGACAAATTGGTGGAGGAATTGAAAATATTCAACCAATTACTGTTTCCACTTATGATTCTGCCTATATTAAGGCACCATCAATCGGTAACAAGTTCTGGTTTTTGATATTTGATGAGGTACATCACTTACCTGCACCATCATATAGACTGATTGCAGAGATGATGGTAGCACCAATCAGATTGGGTCTTACTGCTACCATACAACGGGAAGACCGTCTGGATGAAGATTTTCCCTATCTAATTGGAAAGTCTAGATTTCAAATTACAGCTAAGGAACTAGCTAAACACAATTATCTTGCAAACTATACTATTGAGAGAAAACAAACATTCTTGTCAAAAGAGGAAAATCTGGAATATAAAGAAAATATGATAATTTACCATACTTGTTTGAAAAAAATTGGATTAAGAATGAATTCTCATGGCGCCTTTAAGCGGCTAATCATGATCTCGTCAAAGAATAATTTTGCCAGACGCGCTCTTGTAGCTAGGAATAAAGCAATGGACATTGCCCTAAACAGCAGATCTAAATTGACCGAAATTGGTAAAATATTATCTGAAAACAAAAATATCAAGACAATTATCTTTACACAACACAACAAACTCGTTTACGAAATATCCAACAATTTTCTCATCCCCTTTATTACGTACAAGTCTTCCAAAGAGGAAAGGGAAGATGTAATTACAGGTTTCAAAAACGGTAGGTATAAAGCAATTGTTACTTCAAAAGTGTTAGATGAAGGAATCGATGTTCCTGATGCTCAGCTAGGAATTTTAGTCAGTGGAAGCGGTAGTAGCAGGGAATTTATCCAAAGATTGGGAAGGTTACTAAGACCAAAGAATGACAATAAACAAGCAAGGTTGATAGAAATCGTGTCAAGCGGCACTTCAGAAATTCAAACAAGTGAAAGAAGACATAGGAAGATAGAGATATGAATTTTCAATACTTTATTTCATACAGAAAAAAACTGTCACCTGTCGTGGGATTCAACACAGTTTGTAGTCTGGCGTCAACTTCCAAATGATGTTAATGTTAGTTGATTATCCCTGTCTGAAAGTTCCACAGTGGACTTTACCATGCGCAGAGTACTGCTATCCTTCGAATCTCTTATATAAATTACATATATCAATGCAGAGTTCTTTCTATTTGTTTTTCTTATCACTCTGCCTATTCTTTGCGCAACTTGATTAAAATTTGAACTGTTCGATATTATTATTGCTATCCTCACCTCAGGGATGTCATATCCTATTTCAAGCGTGTGCACAGATAACAGAGGATAGTATTCTTTTCCCCATGCGTCCAAAATTTTCTTTCTTTGATTAGAAGGTATTTTATTATGGATGGATCTGGATGATATTCCATTTGATTGAAGCACCTCTTCTAATTTCTTTATTGATTCAATCGTCTCGCTGAATATCATGATGGGTTCAAAAGGATGCTTCTGCACGATCCTTACTGCAAATAGTAACTTGTTCTGCGCAGAGCTGAGCAATTCTTTTCTTTTTCTAACATTTTCAAACCACAATTTTGCCAATTTTGCATTGTACCCCCCTTTAAATAAAAAAACCGAAATTCTTTTTGGATCAAATACTCCTAGCTTTCGTGATAGAAATGATATTTTTCTAGATGTTTCAACATATATATTTTTTTCAGATTCAGTAAAGTTTACAGGCACGGATACAACTTGTGGTTTGGCTAATCTTCCATCCGTCACCGCGTCTTTTATCATATATTTCTTTACAGGTGGCAATATTCTAATTATTGTATTATAGCGAGTATCATTCTCATTTATGGTAGCAGTTAGTCCTAATACTGCTTTTGTAGGATCTTCATTTATTATATCAAATATCTTCTTAAATTCCTTAGCTGTTTCACTGAGTAAGTGAATTTCATCTAAAATTATCATATTGGAGTTTCTAATTAATTCTAAATGGTTAATCACGCTCTGATAGGTACTTATTGTTATTTCCTTTATTTCTTTTTGTTCACCGAAAAAAGTTCCAACGGATTCGCTCGGCAATCCGTATCTAATCAAGCGATTTACGTTCTGTTCAATAAGAACAATTCGCGGGACTATAAATAAAATTCTAAATTCATTGTTTACTTTCCTGTCCGCAGTATGTTTTGAAGACGACATTGGTTCATTATTGTGTTTTATTTCTGCTAGTCGTCGAGCGCATTCAAATGCGATTTCAGTTTTTCCAGTTCCGGTGCTATAAATTATTGAGCCCTTAAACCTATTTTCGAGCCAAGCGTCGACCGCATCTTGCTGATCAGCCTTAAGTTCGAAAGGAAAACTTAGTTTTAGAATCGCAGCCAATATTCTAAATTTAGCGCTTATCTACTAAATTCTTTACTGCAAGACACTGTCAGGAGACAGAATTCAAGTTAACAACTTAAGATTTTATGTGTGAGTTTTGTCAAGAATAATCAGTATACCACTTGATTTGACGACTTTATCTGAGATGCATGGTCCATTTATTAGACATCGATTTGGGATGACTACGGCAAGATTAGGAAATGCACCTTAAAATCTTTAATCTACATTTGCAATATGAAAATAAATATATCTAACCAGATAATCAAATCGTGGTTATTCGCAAACCTGTTCTGCTAATTGATGATACAGAAAGTTCTCGATTGGCTATTGAGATTTTACAAAGTAAAAATATACAATTTGTTGAGTATCATATAAGTAAATTCGAACAGGATTGTTGCGTAGACCTACCAACGACTCAAGCTCCGGCATTATTTGCCCCAGAAGGAATATTTCGGAATTTGGAAGGAATCAAAGAATATCTCAATGTCGAAAAAAATAGGACAAATGAAGCTAGTGAGAGCGCGTATTGGTAGTATCAGCTGAATAATTAAATCTAACATAGTCAAATTTCACTAATTTCTTCTTACTAGAGAGTATGAATCACATACTCAAATTCTAAATTTGTCAACATAGGTATCCGCATATCAACAGGTAGCCAATTTTAGTTGGAATAATATCCAAATGGACCGACATTCCGATTAAATTTCCAATAGTGGATTTACAACTGTAATCTCATTCTCTTGCCTGTAATCTCATCTCTATTATGTTATTGAATTATGAAATATCGCCCGAACTAAATTGTAAGATTGGAATGCTCAGTCAACAAAAATTAAATAGCAAGTAATTATATCAAATTTTAATCAGATCATCGTGATTAATTTACTAAAGTTATCTTCATGTAATGCATGGAGCGGAAATCAATTGGCATTTCGTATGTCTGTGGTTACATTTTTGGTTCTTATTTTTACCAATATGCTTGTTCAATCCAACAATATCTACGGTCAATCCGACCCATTTAATGCGGCTAATTCATGTTCAAAGCTCTCCGTCAGTGGTATCACTGCCAGTGGAGCTGATGCTGTAAATCCCCCATCGCATGCCATCGATCAGAATATCAATACTCGCTGGTCTAACTTAGGTCCAGGTTCATGGATACAACTTGACTTGGGTAAAGAGAACGTCATTTGCAGTACAGGAATTAATTGGCATAGGGGAAATGAGCGAATAAATTCATTTGTAATAGGAATATCTAAAGATGGTAAAACTTTTACCGATGTATTTTCTGGCAAGAGTGATGGCACCTCATTAACTGAACAAAATTACAATACGCAATCAAAGACAGGCAGATTCGTTAGAGTTACTGTTACAGCGAACACCCAAAGTAACTGGATTAGTATAAGCGAATTAAAGGTATATGGCTACAAGCCTATTTCCGAATCCTGTGTTAATAGTCCAATTTCACAGGTAAGTGCGGCAAGTAGCCAGGTTGGATTTCCACCCTCAAACTTGATTGATAATAATCTCAACACTATTTGGTCTAATTACGGTATAGGGTCATCGATACAAATCGATTTTGGTTCTAGCCAGCGCATTTGCAACTTGGATATTGCTTGGTACAAAGGAAATGAACGTCAAAATAACTTTGTGATATCTACTTCTCAAGATGGAAAATCATTCAAAAACGTGTTATCTGCTGCAAGTAGTGGAAAGTCATTATCGTATGAAAAATATGTATTTTCGGATAACCTAGCAAGATACATAAAGATTACTATAAATGGTAACACACAAAATAATTATGCCAGTATTGCTGAGATTAGAGCACAAGTACCAGCCTCGAGTCAAACGCAAGTTGAATGCGTTGACGGTAATATTCAAAATGCTAAAGCTTCTAGTAGCCAGACAGGTTTTCCTGGTACTAATGTTCTTGATGATAATCTAAATACCAGATGGTCCAATAACGGTGTCGGTTCATGGGTACAAGTTGATTTAGGGACTAGTAACAAAATTTGTGATATCAACATTGCCTGGTATAAGGGAAATGAGAGACAGAATAATTTTGTTATATCTACTTCCACTGATGGGATAAAGTTCTCAAACGTATTTAGCTCCAAGAGTAGCGGCTCTACACTGGGTCTGGAAAAATATGATATTGCTGACACTAATGCTAGATTCATAAGAATAACCGTCAATGGAAATAGTCAAAACAGCTATGCTAGCATAACCGAAATATCCGTAAAGATATTCCCAATTTCAGGATCATCCAGTTACTATATAGGGGCAACAGGGGACTGGGGTTCTGCCCGCAATAATAACTGGGAAAAAACGGTAGATCTTATGACAAATAGCAAAATAAACTTGGCACTTGGACTAGGGGATTATTCGTACGGAAGTGTATCAGATTTTGAACCAGTTGTTGATACTTTAAAGGCAGCAGGCATTCCCTTTAAGGGAGCACTGGGAAATCATGACAGTAGTTCGTACGCTAGTTTATTCGGACAACCTTCTATGCTATTTGCGTTTGATGCAGGACAAGCTAGAATCATTTTGCTAAACACCGAGGATTCTGATTCCGCTAACAGCCAATTCTTGGAGAACGAATTAAAGAACACGAAACAACCGTGGAAGATTGTTGCAATGCATAAACCTCTATATACAAGTCCATCAACTCACCCAGAAGAAAAAGTACTGGCAACTATACTACAACCTCTCATCGATAAATATGGTGTCCAATTGGTACTCTATGGACATAATCACAATTATGAACGCATAAAATTACCGGACAAACCAACTCTGTATATTCAAGCTGGAACAGCTGGAGAATCACATTATGACATAAAAGGAAGTAGAAGCGGAGGGGGAGTTGAATTCCAGGATGATAGTGATTATGGATTTGTCAAATTAAATATCAACAGTAATACACTTTCAGGGCAGTTTATTTCTCATGACGGGAAGGTATTAGATAGTTTTAGCCTGGCAAAGTAATTACATGAGTCGATCCATAATCCAGCTAAAGTACCCAATTGAAACTAACGCCAATTAGTAACGAATTTACAGATTTTTCAATTTGACATCGTGAAGCAGGATCTTACGCTGTAAAAGCTTAAAAAAACTTAATATATTGTTACGTAACTCTCTCGACCTACAGTTAAAATGCTGATAATCTTTGATGTAGAAGGCGTTCTTCTCAATGCAGAGTATCTGCCCGTTCTTGCGCAAAAACTTGGTCCTGTCAAAGAAAAAGAAATTTGGGATATTACAAAGCAAGGAATTAGGGGAGAAATAGACTGGGAAGAAGGACTCAAAAAACGAGTCAACGCTTTAAGAGGAATTCCATTTGAAGATGCCAAGTACATTGCAGATAGTCTGGAAATAATGCCCGGTGCAAGAAAGCTCTGCTATGCACTAAAAAAGGCCGGCTGGAAAATGATAGCAATCTCAGGGGGCTTTACTATAATCACAGATAAACTCAAAGAGGAATTGTTTCTGGATAGAATTTTTTCAAATGAGTTGATTTTTAGAGACGGAAAGCTAGATGGCGTTAAAATTAACATAAGTTCAGATAAATCACTGGGAGTAAAATCGACAATAAAAGAATGGGGAATAAAAAAGGAGGATATTGTCGTAGTGGTAGATGGAGCAAATGATCTAAAACTATTTGACATTGCTGGCTATACAGTGGGTTTCTGTCCAGTTGACATCGTTAAACAGAGAGCGGACACTACAATCGAATTAAGAGATTTGTCAATTCTGTTGAGTCTTTTGGAAAAGAAATTTGGTAAGACAATAGAGACACAGTTATGAAATCCTTTATTCATAAATCGATTGTTCATTATGCATGAATTAAGTAATGTAGAGATCATCCCAATTCTGATTAACGATGATATACGGGAAGGGGGTGATATCGGTAATCTTATATTAAAGTCTATTAAGGAAAAACAAGAGTCTTTAAAAGAGAACGATGTGATTGTTATAACACATAAGATAATATCAAAATCAGAAGGAAGAACAATTGATTTAACAAAGATAATTCCTTCTGAAGAATCAAAAAAAATTTCTTCTCGCACTGGAAAAGATCCCAAGCTCATAGAACTCATCATTTCGCAATCCAATGAAATAATCAAAATACAGCGAGAAATCATTATCACTGAAACAAAACATGGGTTTGTTTGCGCTAATTCAGGAATTGATACCAGTAATGTGGGAAAGTCCAATCATGTGGTACTGTTACCTGTCGACCCAGATAAATCGGCTAGAGAGATTAGAAATTACATAAAGTCCAGAACAAAGACGAATGTAGCCGTAATTATTTCCGATACTTTTGGCAGGCCCTTTAGGAAAGGCCAGGTTAACGTAGCGATTGGAGTAGCAGGCATTGATCCGATCAAGAGTTACATAGGAGAATCTGATATGTATGGGAATATTCTCAGGGTTACTGAAATAGCAATTGCTGATGAAATAGCGTCAGCCGCTGAACTTGTCATGGGAAAATCTTTACGTGTACCTGTAACAATAGTCCGGGGTTACGATTTTTCATCCTATGATGCTTCCATATCGAAAGTTACTAGAGCTAAAAAAGATGATTTATTCAGATAATCTCAATCCTTATCTTTGTGAAAATATATTAACACGGTTCATTTGAAATCAAATTTACAATATGAAATTTAAATAACTTATAAACATTTAATATAAACAGCACCTTGATTAATAGTGTTAAGAATGAATATGACGGTCGACAATGGTAATGAGGAATCTTTTGACAAAGTTATTGATGTTAGAGGGTTGTATTGTCCAGAACCTGTTTTTAGGACTAAAATAGAAATTGAAAAATTAGGTATTGGAAGCAAACTCAAAATCATAGCTGATGACCCTGAATCAGAAGAAGATATAACAAGATGGGCAGAAAAAACTGGCCATAATTTGTTATCTGTGCAAAAGAAAGATAATGAACTTGAGTTTGTAATAAAGAAGACAAAGTGAACTAGATGACATCCATAATTGGACCCGAAATATTACAACGTATAGGGAATACTCCACTATACGAGCTCTCATCATACTCCAGTGAAAATATTAAATTTTATGCCAAGTTAGAATGGTATAATCCATTTGGTTCTGTTAAAGACAGGGCCGCCTATTGGATGATTAAGGACGCTGAAAAGAAAGGCTCCCTTGTAAAAGACAAGAGCATCATTATTGAACCTACTTCTGGAAATACGGGAATAGCCTTAGCTGGTATAGCTTCTTCAATGGGTTATAAAGTCGAAATCGTTATTCCTGAGAAAGTTAGTGCAGAAACTAAAAAAATCCTTAGAAACCTAGGAGCAAAACTCCATGAAACTTCAGACGATCTATGTCCACGTGTGGGAGCGGGGACCGATCAAAGCATTGCTCTTGCTACTGCCATTGCAAAACCTAGATCCGATATCTATTTTATGCCAAATCAATATGAAAATGAATCCAATTTTCTTGCCCATTATGAGAGTACTGGTCCTGAAATTTGGGAACAATCGAATGGCCAGGTAACACATTTCTTCACCGGCTGTGGGACAGGAGGCACGATTACAGGAACAGGAACTTTTCTCAAGGAGAAGAATGAAAGTCTGAAGGTAATTGCTATTCAAGCACAACAGAATCATTTACTTCAAGGATTGAGAAACTTTGAGGAATCATCCATGCCCAACCTTTTCAAACGCAGAGAGAGTATAGTTGATGATTGGATGACTGCTACAAATCAGGATTCGTTTAATGCTGTAAAGGAATTACTTGAAAAGGAGGGTTTGTTCGTAGGTCCATCTTCAGGTTCTGTAATGTCATGTATGCTAAAATATTCAAAGAAAATAGATAAAGGCGTCATAGTAGGTATTTTTGCTGATGATGGTAGGAAATTCAAGAGTCTATACAAAGAACAAAATGTAGTTGCAGAAAATGATTATGTTTCTGCATTGGAGAAACTACCTGAATTGTATATTAAATATTAATTCATTTGTGAGATTTATTTTCACTCAACCATTTTTCTACATCAAGTGCCGCCATACATCCAAATCCAGCAGCCGTGACTGCTTGTCGGTAACGATAATCATGAACGTCGCCAGCCGCGAAAACTCCTTCTACACTAGTCCTTGTATTTTCTTTAAGCACGACATAACCTTTGTCATCCAACTCTAACTGATCTTTGAAAATCGAAGTATTAGGCTCATGACCTATTGCTACAAATAATCCTCCTACTGATAGATTTTGGGTCTTGCCTGTTGTCAAGTTATTTACATCGATGCTTTCTATTTTCTTATTTCCCGTGATTCTAGTTACAACGTGATTCCATACGAATTGAATTTTTGAGTTTTCAAAGGCCTTTTCCTGTAGAATCTTGCTCGCTCGAAGAAAATCTTTTCTATGTATGATCTTGACCGATTTACCAAATTTAGTAAGGAAAGTCGCCTCTTCAATTGCAGTATCGCCCCCTCCTATAACTGCAATCTCTTCTCCTTTGAAAAATGGCCCGTCACATGTGGCACAATAAGAAACACCCCTTCCACTAAATTCTTGTTCTCCATCGATGCCTAGCTTCCTCGGTGACGCTCCGGTACAAAGTAATATCGCTCTTCCTTCATAAGTTTCAGAATGAGTTGATATTAGGAATGGACGTTTTTTGAAATCCACCTTCAGTACTTCGTCATCGATTATTGTGGTTGCAAATCGTTCAGCTTGCTGTCTCATGTTCATCATGAGCTCTGGCCCAAAAATTCCATTAGGAAAACCTGGATAGTTTTCAACTTCACTAGTTGTCATTAGCTGACCACCAGGGAGAGATCCAGAAATTATTAGTGTTTTGAGTTTTGCACGTGAGGCGTAAATACCTGCAGTAAATCCTGCTGGTCCCGAACCAATAATTATCACATCATAAAAATTCTTTGCATATGTCGGCTCCTCGGAGCCATAGTTTGCATTTTTTGACATGTATGATTAACTGGAGGAAGGAAGATTATACCATTTAATAATTTGTTCGGAAATAAAGTAGACACTATAAAGCTTGGTCTGATCGTAAATAACTAGACTGATTTCCATGCTAAATTATTCCCCAGCTTTTTCCAATATTTCTGTATGTTCTTCACACAGTACTGGATTTAGTACCTGTGAATAAATTAACTCCTCCTGCCAATGGGAATTGAACAATCTGCAAGGATAATTTGAACAGAAGGGGTTACCATTCGTAAGAAAAAAAAAACAGCTTGAATAGCATAGCCTGTCACTACCTGTGGCATCCTGGAGTCACCATAACTTACATATCTATTGATAAATTCATTATCAATTTCTTTACTATTTTTAGAGAGCAAATCTTTCATCATCTGTTTGAAATAATATGCCTTTGGTTTAGCGGGGCCTTCAACAATACTTGGTATAGATATTATCGTAGGTGAGCCACAAATTATCGGCCTTGCATGAAATCTCCTGTCCTTTTCGTCGAAAGTGCATACCAGTTTGTCTTCAAAGATGATATGTGCATGCTCTAAATGAATCTCATTCTTATCGATAATGTTGGTGTAAATTCTTTGAAGGTAAAAACCATCTATGAATATAATGGTTTTATCAACCTCACTTGATGAATTTTGGAGTTCAGCTTGTTGAACAACATCTTTCGGCAATTGAGTAACAAATTTTCCTCCAAGATCAGCTGGGATACTGCTCTTACTAAAATAATCTCCGGACGATCTCAGGTCAATTTTGATAAAAGGAAATATCTTTTGTAATTGGTTTGAAATTTCAGTTGTTTGAGAAGTTGAGAAACAAGAAGAGTAAAGATGTACATATGATAGCTTCATATGTATATCACTATTTGTATCGTTAGCTAACTTTGATATCTGGATTTGGTACTTTCTTGAGTTTGCTTATTGCTACTTGTGCAGCCTTCCTGCCTGATAATAACATTGATCCAAACGTAGGACCCATTCTCGGCAACCCATGGGTTTCAGTTGCTGACATTCCAGCCGCGATTAGTCCCGGGTAAACTTCGCCAGTGTATTCCACCACAGCATCTTCTCCTGTTACAGACATCGGTTCCATCCCTTTCCACTTTACATATCCTCTATCCATTAGTCTCTTTACAGCAACTGAATCGTGTCCTGAAGCATCTATTACTATTTTTGATTCAAGAGCAACAGGATCTACACACGTTATATTTCTTGGTAGTGCAGAAACAGGCATCCAATTTACGACCACTCCTCCAACTCTTTCATTTTTCAGAACTAGGTCATCAAATTTGGTTAGTTGCAGGAATCTAACTCCTGAATCACAGGCGGCAGCAATTAGTTTTGAACATGCATGTGGTCCCCAAGTAGCAAACAATGATTCCGATATTTTTCTATATGGAACTCCAAGTTCGTCCCAAATTTTATTAGCTGGATATCTGACCGTCACAGGATTCATCATGTATCCACCTACCCAGTATCCTCCACCGATATAGTTATTCTGTTCTATGATAAGGGTATGAACTCCATTATTACATAATTCTCTTCCAGCCATAAGCCCTGCTGGACCCGCACCAATGATAATTACATCACAATCACTATACTCAATCAACGTCTCATTGAACATTTGGGCTATTGTCCTCGTAATTTCTTTTTCACTTGCCTCGCCGAAAATTTTCTCCATAACTGAATTAACGCTCTATCTTGTATTAATATTATATGTATAGGTCTGTTTTAGCCGTGTGTAGCATTGAAATTTTAATTAAAAGCATTTAGTGATATTTTTATGCCGGACCAAACTGCCAGAAGACTTTTGTGGTATTTATTTGCGGGCTCAAAGGGAGGTGAAAATAGAGTCAAAATCATTAACCTGTTACAGGAAACTCCCCTTAACATAAACCGCATGGCAGAAGTTCTAAATCTTGATTATAAGGCAGTTCAACATCATGTAGACGTGTTAGAAAAAAATAACTTGGTTTCTCATATGGGTGAAAAATATGGAATAATGTATTTTGTTTCTAATTATCTGGAATCTAATATTGATACATACAAGGAAATCGTAAGTAAAATCAGCAAATCAAAAAGCTATAGAATTTGATAACAATAGCTCGTTTCTAAATCCAAATGAATTGGATATTTTAGTTTCATATTGTTCTAGATAAGGGACCGTTTCTAACCTTTTCAATTATGTTTTCAAGCAAACTGGTTAATTCAGACTTGTGGGAATCGAGATACTCTTGACCCCTGTCATTCAATCTCACCTGATATACTCTCAAATCACGGTGCTGATCGAAGAACTGTTCAATCATGGTATTTCCATGCTTGGTTGGACTTGTTAATTGGTCAAATGTTTCGATTGTTTGACTCAAGTCTCCATTCCTGATGGATTCAATTGATTTATCCAATATTTCAATAATATCCTTGATTTCCTGAATAGGGGCAGAATACTCTTTGGACTTCATAAATCCAGATCGCTTTACTTCCCCTAGTTTATCCGAGATGTCTCTTGATAGTTCGTAATACTCTTCTTTTCCTGTCAGTGATTTCTTTTGCTTAATTATCACCAATCCCTTCATGCCTAGTCTCAAAAAAGCGTCTTCAACGTCCTGTTTATCCATTCCAGTTGCCCAAACTATTTTACCGACATAGTCATAGCCCTGCCGTAGGGATTCTAGCACGACTACTTCAATAATCCTCATAAATCCTTCCTCAGCACGAGCGTTTTCAAAATCCATATCCCGAACAGCTTTTTTTGCATGGGAAATATCTATCTCAATGGCTCTTTTCAAAGCCTCCATTCCTTCATCTACTTTGCCATCCAAAGTAAGATAACATGCATAGTTGTACCAAACCATCCCATCATTTGGATTTTTGTCTAACGCTTTTGTGCAACATTCAATAGCTTTGGAATAATTATTCATTTTATAATATGCAAGACCCTTCAGATTCCATGCTTCATGATTATCTGGATCAATATTCAATGCCATATCATACGAAGAAATGGCGAAAGAATAATCTCCCAAATGGAAGTGAGCGTATCCTTTTTTAATCCATGCCTCAACAAATTTCGGATCTAATCTTAAAGCTAGTTCAAAGCTGCGTACTGCATCGCTCAGTTTATCGTTAGACATATGGTTTATTCCTTTCTTGTACAGGTCACGAACCTGGAAGTCACGATGGTCTGCTGCGTACTTGGTTTCTTCATTATTAGAAGCATTTTCATTCTTGTCCTTGGCTCTAAAGAATCTGCTCATCACTATTGATTAATGATGTCAAAATAAATAGATTTGGACAACTAGCATTTCGCTGATTCAATAAATATTCATCGGCGCATTTATCCCGTTGTATCCGACTCTTAACATCGTACATTAGACAGAAGGGTTTTTGAGTTCGTATCAAGTATAACATATTGTTATTATCTTGTCAATACTCCATTAGACAAAACGTTGGACTTGCCAAATATTTGTACGATATCGTATCTGTCTAACATAATGGAAATCAAAAACCTTTCAACTATCAAAGCGATTACGAAAATTTAAAGGGGCAGCCACGGGGTCTGTTTAGTCTGTATTACCCATCATATCTGAAATCAAAATTAGCGGATTGTCGAAAATAATGCGGCAAATTAACAATATCAAATTTGAGTAGATCCAGCTGTCAATCATGATCCTTTTTGTGTGTCAATATTTATTTAAACTCCAAGCCAATATTCAAGCTAATGAAAAATTATTGTTACCATATTTTAGTGACTACTTTACTAGTTTATTGTCTGAAGCAGGGCAAATTAGGGAAGACGCTTAACAGTATGATTCACTTTTTAGTAACGCAGCCGTGCATTTCTATATCAGGTAACTAAATATTATGACAACTTTTATTCCCTTTCACATAAATTGTCTACATGAACGGTCATCGGACTGAATAATTCACCTGACTTGTTGGAAATAATGATGTTAAATGAAAATATTCCAAAATATAATTCGATATCTCATTTATGGCTAGCTGAAAGTTATAGGACACAGATTGCAAATTTCTCGAATACTTTCTACCAAAGATGATTGGAGTATATTCTGTGCTCAATATAGCCTCGAATATCTAATATTATTGTTTATGTTATTTGCATAAAATAACAATTTTATGATTAATGATAATAATTATAATTTTATATTACAATCATTAGAATTTCATATTATATTGTTATATTTTTTATACTTCTCTAAAATATTGGTGAATAATGTTTAGGAAGAACCTCACTATCTTTATGTTAGTTGGAATTTTGACAACAATCACTGCAACATCAGCTTTCCTAATGAACGCTTCGGCTTACAAGCCTGATGATCCTGCTGCAAAATATCACTGCTTTGCAACTGATGCCAATGGAAATTATAATTTAACTGCAGAAGGGGATTTGATTCCTTGTAGGATTGACTCAGGTGACAATGCATGGATGCTGACAGCCTCTGCTCTAGTACTCATTATGACTCCTGGTGGTTTAGCTATATTTTATGCTGGACTATCAAGACAAAAAAACGCTGTAAATACACTTCACATGGTACTAATGACTACAGGAATTGTCGCTGTACAATGGGTCTTATGGGGATATAGCTTAGCTTTTGGTCCAGATGCAGGTGGCTATGGTTTTATTGGGACTCTAGATTGGGCAGGACTTGAGAATGTTCTTCACGACGTTCCCTCGGTCGCATATGGAGGAATAACTGGAACCACCATTCCGCACCAGACATATATGGTATTCCAGATGATGTTCGCAATCATAACTCCTGCACTTATTGTGGCATCTGTCGCTGAAAGAATGAAATACAGCGCATTCATTATTTTCGTAGTACTGTGGGCTACTTTCGTCTATGACTTTACTGCTCATTGGACATGGTCGATTTCAGGCGCAGATAATTATGGTATGAATCCTGGTTATTGTGGCTTTGGATGGACTGGTTGCTTTGGATCACTTGACTTTGCTGGCGGGACCGTCATTCATATCACTTCAGGGTTTTCGGGACTTGTTATAGCATTGATGCTGGGCAGAAGAATAGGATATGGCAAAGTACCGATGGAACCACACAACATTTCGCTGGTTGTTTTGGGAGCCGCCTTGCTGTGGTTTGGATGGTTCGGATTCAATGCAGGTTCAGCCGGTGCAGCAGCCACAAACGCTACAAGCGCCTTTGTTGCAACTCAGGCTGCTACAGCAATGGCCGTAGTGACTTGGGCGCTGTTGTCATGGGCTCACACAGGTAGAGCATCAACAGTTGGAGCCGCTTCCGGTGCTGTAGCTGGACTAGTAGCAATTACTCCAGCTTCCGGATTTGTTTCGCCAATGTCTGCACTTGTTATTGGAATAATTGCTTCAGTCGCATGTTACGCAGCAGTTATGTTCAAAAATAGCAGAAAATGGGACGATGCATTGGATACTTGGGGAGTACATGGAATAGGTGGACTTGCAGGAGCTCTGTGCACAGGATTATTTGCTGAAAAGAGATTTACTCCTTGGGGAGACGATGGACTAGTATTCGGCAATCCAGCTCAATTACTTGAAAATGCTGTTGGTGCTTTCGCGGCTATGGCATGGGCGGTGGGTATAACTGCAATAATCATCAAAGTGATGGACAAGGTATGGCCAGGAGGCATAAGAGTCACTCCAAAAGAAGAAGAAATTGGCTTGGACTTGACACAACACGGCGAACGAGCTTACGTAAGCGAATAACTACCTCTTTTTTTCCATTTTTTTTATTTTTCTCTCACTCGATCTAATAATAAAATTTTCATTTGTAGGCTTAAATATATTCAAATAATAGGACTAACATGGCCGATAAATTTACAATCGTCAGATTTAGTGCGGGAAATGATAAATTTGAAATTTTGGTTAAGCCCGACCCTGCACTAGAATATAAACTAGGTAAAAAAATGGATATTTCAAATATTATGATTTCAGATGAGATATACTCAGATGCTAATAAAGGGACTAGATGCTCCTCTGAGAAGTTAATGAAGCATTTCAAGACAACAGATCAATTAGAAATCGCAAAGCAAATCATGGCCAAAGGGGATCTAAATATGAATACTGAGCAACGAAGAAAGATGATTGAAGAGAAGAAGAGACAGATTGTTCAGTATATCAACAAGAATTTTGTAGACCCCAAAAGCCACATGCCGCATCCGGTCTCTAGGATTAACGCCGTCCTTGATGAGGCACGAGTGGCAATTGATCCGTTCAAAAGATTAGATGATCAACTCAATAATATCATTGAACCTTTAAGAAAAATAATACCACTAAAATCGGAGATATTAGAACTAACTGTAACCGTACCTGCTCAATTTTCAGGACAATCCTTTAATGTATTCAAAACCATTGGCGAAATAAAATCAGAGCAGTGGCTTTCTGATGGCTCATTACAAGTTGTTTTAAGTATCAACGCTGGCATGAAGAGCTCATTTCTCGACCGAATTGGAACTGCAACCAAGGGTTCAGCCCAGGTCATAGAGAAATGACAACTCCATTTTCTTTCGTCACACTTAAAATATAAGTCTGTGCTATCTTCCCAAAAAGGGAGAATTATGGATAAAGGATTTTTGAATTCTTGTTTTGGAGGATTACTCTATGCAGGATGTTAAGAGAAAATACGTTATTCCTGGTGATATTGTAGCTGAAGGAAATTTACGAGCACTGGTTAATGTATTTAGGAATGGAAATTCAATTGTAGCTACGCGAATTGGGATTACCGAATCAAATAATGAGGGTGCCAAAGTAATCCCGTTGTCGGGCATTTATTTTCCTAGGGCAAATGATATCGTAATAGGTAAAATACAAGATCATTCTTCGCTCTCATGGTCAGTCGATATTAACTCAAGTTTCGCTGCCCATTTGCCTGCACAGGATATATTCGGGAGAGATTTTTCGCCGGCACATGATGACATGGGACGTCAGTTATCAACAGGCGATGTAATTGTTGCTAGAATTGCGATTTTTGACAGGACGCGAGATCCGATTCTAACGATTCAAGATAAAGACATGGGGAAAATACCAACAGGTGAATTGATAAAAATATCCCCAACTCGTGTGCCTAGACTTATAGGAAAAAGAGGGGCAATGATTCAAACTATCGAACATGCAAGTTCTACAAGGATAACAATAGGTCAAAATGGAATAATTGTGGTATCTGGGAAGGATAAGGAGGGTATTACACTTGCGATAAATGCAATTCACATTGTAGAAGCGGAAGCACATACATCAAACCTAACACAGAGAATAAAGCAATTATTGAATGTACCAGAATCAGAGATTGAAGGGGATGATGATTCTCAGACTAGTAACGAAGCTAATGAAACATTAAGTTCTGATGAAAAATCTATTTCGAACAATATTAATAGTGAAATGGGAGTGGTAAATCCAAATGGTTCAAAGTAGAAGCCTTATAGACGAAAAAGGAAAGAGAAGCGATGGAAGAATAATTGACGAATTAAGGCAGATAAAGATCAATGTTGGAATCATAAGGAATGCCGATGGTTCTGCGCTTATAGAATTCGGGAAAAACAAGATTATTGCAGCCGTCTACGGTCCTAGGGAAGTTCACCCAAAGCATATGGCATTATCTGATCGATGCGTTGTGAGATGTAGATATCATATGTCTCCGTTTTCGACAGACACTCGCAAAAGTCCGGCACCGTCTAGAAGAGAAACTGAAATATCAAAGGTTATTCGAGAGTCGTTGGAACCGGCTTTAATTCTTGAAGATTATCCTCGAGCTGCTATTGATGTCTTTATTGAAGTTTTGCAAGCAGACGGTGGTTCACGATGTGCCGGCATTACGGCCGCTTCTGTAGCATTGGCAGATGCAGGAATAAATATGCGTGATATGGTTTCAGCTTGCGCTGCAGGAAAGGTCGATGACAAGATAGTGATTGATATTAATGACACAGAAGACAAAGAGGGAGGGGCTGATATGCCGGTAGCATTTATGCCAAATTTAAAGAAAATCACGCTTCTTCAACTTGATGGAGAATTGACGCCGGATCAATTTAATACTTGTTTAGATGAAGCAATTCGCGGATGTATGAAAGTATATGAAATACAACGTTCCTCTTTAATGGAAAAGTACTTTGGCGATGAAAAGGGGTTGAAAGAATAATGAGCATATCAAGAAAATCTACCATAATTCTAGAAAATCTACGGAAAAGACAGATGAGAGAATCTATTTCATCTGGCAAGCGGTTGGATGGGCGTAGTTTAGATGAAATAAGGCCACTAGAAGTTGAATTGGACGTCATTAAAAAGGCGAGCGGATCAGCATGGGTAAAATTAGGCAAAACGGAAGTTGTAGCAGGTATAAAAGTAGAGACCGGTGAACCTTTTGAGGGACTAGAAAATAGTGGAGCTATGATAATTACTGCCGAAGTGCTCCCGATAGCATCTCCGCACATTGAACCGGGTCCACCTGACGAAGAGACTATTGAGCTTGCTAGGGTAGTTGATAGAGGGGTTAGAGAATCCGAAATGTTAGACTTGAGTAAGTTGGTCTTGATTCCAGGAAAAGTTGTTTACACCATTTTCGTGGATTGCAGTATTATCAACGTAGATGGTAACCTTTTTGATGCAACGTCTTATGCCGTAGTAGCTGCTTTAGCGAGTTGTAAATTGCCTGTGTTTGAAATTAAAGATGGCAATGTCATCGATACAGGAAAAACTCAAGACCCGCCAATTACTACTATGCCAGTTTCTGTCACGACAGTTAAAATTGGTGAAAATTTGCTATTGGATCCAGATACTGAGGAAGAGGCGTGTATGGATGCAAGACTAACGATTAACACAAACTCAAATGGTTCAATAGTTGCAATGCAGAAGGGATTAAAAGGGTACTTTTCGGTAGATGAAGTGAAGAGTATTGCGGAAAGAGCAAGAATCAAGGGCACAGAAGTTAGAGAGAAATTAAAGGGATTGATTGATCTTGGTTAGTAGAAATAAACACAAAATAGCCCGACTTAAAGGGTTGGGTGTAAAATATGGTGCCACACTTAGGAAAAGATATGGAACGATTTACAGAGTCTTGAAGAAAAAGAGACGATGCCCTAAATGCGGATCAGTAAAATTTGATAGGAAAGTAATGGGAATTTGGTACTGTCCAAAATGCAATTATAAAGTAGCTGCCGGCACATATGATGTAAACTTTGAAAGAGCCAAGAGCAAATATTAGAATACAGGTCACAATAGATAACGTTTCACCCGAATTATCTTTTAGGATTGGAAATGCTATAACTTCCGCACTGCAACCTGAAACCAGATTTTTAACCAGCTGTGAAGAGGTAATAGTTTCTGCAAGGAACGGTTCAATTTTTTTCGATATCAGTGCATCAGATATACAATCAATGCGAGCCATTGTTAACACGTTTATTAGATTGTTAAGTCTATCTTATATGTCTCTAAATTTATGAAACGTTATAGATTTATGGTGGTAAAGTTAAAAGTAATCAGAAATGAGTGAACAGGAATTACCCCCATGGTTACGAGAACAACTTACCAGGTTGCAACAACTACAACAAAATTTGCAAGCAATAATGATGCAGAAACAACAACTGGAAGCAGAATCTATAGAGATAGAAAAAGCTACGGAAGAACTCAAGAAATCAGAAGAGAGTGAAGCAGTTTACAAAAGCGCTGGTCCACTATTAATTAAAACCAAAAAAGATGATACGCTAAAGGAGCTAGATGAAAAGAAAGATCTCGCCAACACCAGGCTTGTGGTCCTCGGCAAACAAGAAACAAGAGTAAAAGAGAATCTAAAGGAAGTTGAAAACAAAATAAACGAGATGATTCGTATGGGACAAGGACCAACTGGAAACATGGGTACTAAACCAAATCCTTGATGGTTTTTATCTCGAGGTAAACAGACGTTTGTTCTAATAAAAGGATTTAGTTTCCAAAGTTTAAAACAGCATCTCGGTATTATTTATTCGAAACTGCACTTATTAGAATCGGGAAGCATAATTGTATCTATAATTGGTAAATATATTTGCAGTTAGGATTTGACTAATTATTTTATTAATTCCTATTCTTCTTCCTCATCTTCTTTTGGTGGAATAGGTATTTCCCTAGTAGTTTTTCTCATTTCAATGAATGTTTCTGTTTTCTGGACTCCTTCAATGCGCCCGACTAGTTCTGATATCAACTGGTGCATTTCATCTAGAGAGTGAGAATTCATTGTTACTAGTATGTCGAATCTACCTGTAACCTCGGAAACTTCAGTTACGCCTGGAATTCGGAATAACTCATTCAATACATTATCTCTTAATTTCGAATCCATGTTTATGCCTGTAAGTGCCTTTACGCTAAATCCTAATGCCTCATCATTCATTAATATAGTGAATTTTCGAATTATTCCCCTCTTTACTAATCTCTTTATCCTGCTGTAGACTACCGACGCGTTGATATTGATTTTTCTCGAAAGCCTAGGAACCGAAATGGATGCGTCATTTGATAGCTCCTCCAAAATTTTGAGATCTAAATCGTCTATTTTATACATAGAATCTACCAATTATATCGTAAATTTTGAGGTTAATAAATGTATTAATTTCAATTTTATTCAATTTTTTTTGTCAATAATATATGTTCAAATAATTTTTTTCGATTTAAACATCTCAGCTAGTAGTACAGCGCCCTTTGCAGAGCCCATTTTTTCATTGTGTGTCAGGAGAACATACTTTACACCATTCTCAAACACAGTATCCTTTCGTAATCTTCCAACAACTGTTGTCATTCCATCGTTAACTTCCCTATCAATTCTCGGTTGTGGTCTCGTAGGGTCATCATGGACAATGATATAGTCTTCTGGCGCGGAAGGTAGATCCCTTATTGACACAGATTTGGAAAAATTAATCATAGCTTCTTTTACCTTGTCAGGTAATGCAGTTTTTTCAAGTTGAGCGAAAACGGTTTCAGTGTGTCCATCCATTACCGGCACACGTGTGCACGTACAACTTACCTTTATCGGTGCATTCTTTATCGAATTGCCATCAAACTTTCCTAGGATCTTTTTTGTTTCGACTTGAACTTTTTCCTCTTCCTTTGGGATGTAAGGAATTACATTGTCCATTATATCCAACGCTATCACGCCCGGAGATCTGCCTGCTCCAGACAGTGCCTGCATTGATGTCATGAAGACACTTTGCAAGCCCATTTCGTCCAATATCGGTTTGAGGGTGATAGCCATACCAGTTGTAGTACAGTTAGGTAATGGGGCAATAAAGCCATCCCATTTTCTATTCTTCTTTTGAATATTCAACAAATCACAGTGATCGTCGTTAATTCCTGGTATGAGTATGGGGACATCATCTTCATATCTGAATGCAGCAGCAGTACTTATTACAGGGACAGCAGAAGCCATTTTTGGTTCAATAATCTGAGCATCCTCTGACTCTAGTGCGGTAAAAATCAAATCTAGTTTTTTTGGATTTATTTCATCAACTCGATTAAGAACCATTTCTCGAACTGTGTCAGGAATTTTTTCCTTGCTATGCCATTTGAGGAGCGAAGTATTTGGATCCCTGAGTGCATCAATGTATTTCTTCCCAGCAGATCTCTCTGAGGATGCAATTTGAACTAGTTCGAACCATGGATGTTTATTGAGAGCAATTACAAATTCTTGACCTACAGCTCCTGTAGCTCCTATTACTGCAACTCTTAACATAATGTGCCGTTAGTCAAAACGCAACTAATATTCGTTTTCAGAAAAAACATATTATTATCCAATCCTGTTATATAGCTCCTTATATGGATTTTAAATGATTCAATACTCATGCACTCATGGCGGGATTTACACTGTAAACCCAAGCTTAGTAAGAATTGATTTCAGTTCCAATATCAATCCATTAGGGATATCGAGAAAAGTTTTGAATGTGTTGCGAAAAAAGCTTCCAAGAATTTCATCAATATACCCTGATAATGAACATACAGCCTTAAGAAAAAAAATTGTCGACTATCTTGATGGCCAAATATCGCCGGAATCCATTAACATTGGAAATGGAGCTACCGAATTAATTTATAATTTCGTCAGAACTTTCGTCCGCAATCAAGTTGTCATACAATCACCAACATTTTGCGAGTATGAGACAGCAGCACGGAAGGTTGGGGCCAAAATAAAACATGTCGCCATAAATACTCGGCAACTAGACATTGAAAGGGTGTTGGAAAAATCAAAGAACTCTGATGCAATTTTTTTCTGCAATCCAAATAATCCAACAGGGCTTTTTTCCTATGGTATATTTGAAAAGTTAGTAGAAAAGATAGACAAATCCAAAATGATACTCATTGATGAAAGTTTTATTGAATTCGTTGATGAGGATAAACATCCAAGGAGTTTTATTGAAAAAGTTAATGAATTTCAAAATATAGTTGTCTTACGTTCATTGACAAAATCATTTGGGCTTGCGGGTTTGAGGCTGGGATATTGTGTCTCGCATCCTAACATTGCAAGCAGAATTTTGTGTAATAAGATAACCTGGAATGTGAACGGACTAGCGCAGTTAGCAGGCGTTACCGCTCTAGATAATCTTTCTCACCTAAGAGCTGCGAAAAAAATCATAAAGTCTGAACGAGAACTTATGTATTCTAGAATAAATAATAATCTGAGCTCCTTTTCCGCAAGTAAGTCAGATGTAAATTTCTATTTGATAAAGTCGCATCATGTTAGCTCTAAGAAACTTGGAGATTTTTTGCTCGAAAAAAAGGGTATACTCGTTAGGGATTGCAGTAACTTCACGGGCTTGAAAGATAAGAACATGTCCATTAGAGTCGCAGTAAAGACACACAGTGAAAATTTAGAACTATTTGATTCGTTGGAGTCGATTGACAAATGACGGCAAAACTCCTAATGATACAAGGGACTTCATCAGGGGCTGGAAAGAGTACATTGGTAATAGCCCTTTGCAGAATATTTTCAGACATGGGTTACAAGGTTTGCCCATTTAAGGCACAAAACATGACTTCCAATTTCTACGTGCTTAAAGAAAAAAAATCAATTAAATTAATGGCAAGAATACAGGCTGTTCAAGCAGTAGCTGCTAGAATCGAACCTGATATTAGAATGAATCCAATACTTTTGAGACCGCTTGGTAATGAGGTTAGCGAAATAATTTTGGGAGGGCTGAAAAATTTGCGTTTGAGTGCAGAACAATACTACAGTAGATTCGTTCTCCAAAAAGGATTTCCCAAAGTTCTGCAAGATTTAGAAAGTCTTCGGAAGGACAATGATTTAATTGTAATAGAGGGTGCAGGATCACCTGCTGAAATTAATTTATCACAATATGATATTGCAAACATGGTTCTTGCCGAAAAAACTAATTCAAATGTAATTTTGGTAGCAGATATTGAACGTGGAGGATGCTTCGCTTCGATTGTAGGAACAATAAAGCTACTTCCATCTCGGCAAAGGAAGTATGTAAAGGGAGTGATAATTAACAAATTCTTGGGCCAAAAATCTATATTAACTAAAGGCATCATTTCAGTCGAAAAGATGACCAGAAAAAAAGTCTTGGGAGTAATTACAAAAACAGAGTTCGATATTCCAAATGAGGATTCATTGGATCAAAAGAGATCAAAGTCATCATATACCAAGAGATACCTTGAAGAGCAAATTGACTCCGTTGCGCATACCGTTAAAAATAACATCGACATACAATATCTCCTAAATGTTTTAAAAATGAAATGACTAATGGATTCTGAATTCATTATATTAACTCTTGCAGCTGGCATTGGCCTCTCATTCCTTTTTGTAGATCCTCCAAATAAGATTCATCCTGTTTCATGGTTTGGGAAAGTGGTAAGCTATTTTACACCCAAATTAAAAGACAATAACCCCAAACGAGAAAAACTAAACGGGATAATTTTTTCATTAACGCTGGCAATTGGTATTTCTTTAGCTTCATATTATTTTTCAAGTATCATTTACAAATTATTTGGAATATTTACATTGATAATATTTTCGATATTGGTACTAAAGTTTACTATAGCGATATTGACTTTGGAAAGACATGTTCAAGCCATCATTTGTAAACTTGAAGAAAAAAATTTGGATGGGGCAAGAAAGAATCTTTCACTGATTGTAGGAAGGCAGACTGATACTCTTGATAGAGAACATATATTATCTGCCACGATAGAATCGATAGGTGAAAACATGGTTGATGGAATAGGATCAGTATTATTTTATTACTCGTTATTCGGCCCTCCGGGAGCTATTGCTTTTAGGATTATCAATACTCTTGATTCCATGATAGGTTATAGAGATAGTTATCACAAACATATGGGCTGGATGGCAGCGAAGCTTGATACTATTTCAAATTATCTGCCAGCTCGAATTTGCGCGTTATTGCTAATTATTTCGTCCAAGATGGTTGGAGGTGACTGGAAAAACTCAATGATGATAATGCGGAAGGATCACAAAAATACACCCAGTGTTAATGGTGGATATCCAATGTCGGCATTGGCTGGGGCCTTAAAGGTGAGGTTAGAAAAAGTTGGTTATTATGAATTAGGTATAAATATCGAGCCGCTTTCAATTGAAAAATGCAAAAATGCTTTAACAATGGTAAAATTATCAGTTTTGTTGTTTTTTATTATGATATCAATGCCAATGGTAGTATTTCTATGCTATATCGGATGGTGGGACTTTTTGTATGGTTTTTGAGCCATTGATTTCTACTCTCTCTTTCTTGACAATTATTCCCACTTCAAAGTATGGCTTTGATTTACGAGTCATAGCAAGGAATATGTATTTTTTTCCGATTTGCGGCGCAGTGATTGGATTGATCATAGGAATTATAGGATTCTATGCGTCAACATTCCTGCCAGAATATATTGCTAGTTTCATTATATTGGTAACATTTGTTCTGATTACTGGCATTCATCACATTGATGGATTAGCTGATTTTTCTGATGGAGTTATGGTAAAAGGAGATAGAGATTCTAAGCGAAGAGCAATGTCTGATCCGGTAGTAGGGTCTGCAGGTGCTAGTGCTCTAATTATTAATTTCATAGGTTTATTTATTGCCATATTAAATTTTGAATCATCCACCAGATTATTCTATGCTATTATTGTATCGGAGGTAATAGCAAAATATGTTATGGTAATGCAAGCGTCCGTGGGTGAATCTGCATGGACTGGTTTTAGCTCCCCATTCACAATTGAAATGAAAAAATTATCCAAAATAATCACGTCAATCATTCTCACAGTAGTGTTGGTTTTCCTGTTACAAGGTATTGTAGGTCTACTAACTTTGGGAATTGTAATAGTTATCGGTTTCATCATTTACTGTGTTGCTTACAGGAATTTTGGGGGAGTGAGTGGTGATGTCTTTGGCGCTTCCAATGAAATTTCCCGTTTAGCATCATTAATGATATTATCTACGATAATAATTTGAAAATGACACGAGACATGTTGGCTTTGATCATGTGCGGTGGTAAAGGTGAGAGGATAAAAGATTTTTGTTCGGATAAAGCTATGCTGAAGTTTAATAATATGCCATTAATTGAACACGTTCTGATATCACTGAAAACTTCTAAGCAGTTTGACCGAATCTACGCTGCCGCAAGTCGCAATAGCAAAGCTACTTTGGAATTCTTGAAAAATCACCCTTTCTATCACAGCGGTACACTTGAAATCATGGAGACAACTGGTTTGAATTATTCAACGGATCTCACTAATGCATTGGAAAAATTGAAACCTTCAATTGTTTTAGTCTTACCTTCCGATATCCCATTGGTAACTCCTCAATTGATTAAGAGAATAGTTTCTAAATGGAAAGGAGACAGACAGTGTATTTCAATAGTAATGGACAAGCAATACACTGCAAATCTTGGCTTGGTCCCTAGTTTTAAAGTAAAACAAGGGAACAAAGAATATTTTCACTCTGGGGTAACAATTTTTGATACATCCACAATAAAAACTGGGGAAAGAATTAAGGAATATTATTCAAGACTTAACGACGAAAGAATCGCATTTAATATAAATACAAAAGAAGATTTTTTCCTACTTGAGAATTCAATCAAGCGTTTCGATGATTTCCCCTAGGATTGTCGCTCTTCCGCCAGTCTTTTTCGATATTGGGTTCCCACATGATTTGCAATTAATGTCATTGGTTGAGTGGGAAAAAATGACTTGCTTTTCCTGGCAACTGGTACACTGTACGGACAGAAAGTTACTTTTTGGTTTCGGAATCAAAATATTTTCTCTTTTCATTTCGTATCACCTAATTAAGGTTGAATCTCCAATTTACGCATACGCATACCTTCTTTCATAGTTTTACGATGACAATTCTTACAAGTATATCTTAGAGTAATCTTTTTTGTAGTCTTGGCAGTTCTCTTGAGTTCTGGAAATTTTTGCCCACCGTATCCTTTCTTATCCTCTGCGTGTCTTCTTGCTCCTTCCGCTGTTTTTCTATCCTTGCCCTTCTTGTAAATAGCCACAGACTGAGTTGTATGCTTCTTGCACTTTGGACAGAATTTGTTCAACTCTTTCTGCATCTTCATATTTTCAAATAGCAGCCTGTGGGTAATTTAAGGGAAACGTACATCTACTGGCCGCTCTTAAGAATGCATTAAGGAAATTCCAGGTTTTGACCTAAGAGAATCTTAGCTATGCCTATTAGCTTGAGAAAATCTAATATAGTGATTACTTTTATACCACAATAATAATGTTCGAAAGCGTAATTCTACAAATGGTACCGGCAAATATGGAAAGTTTCGGAGTATGGATACCTCTTGCATTCGGATTGGCTGTTGGTCTAGGTTATGCAATAGCATCAGCAGTTCGAAGGTCAAAGTAGTATCTTACCGACTTTTTTTCTTTTTATTAACACCGAAGTTGATTTATCATTATGATTAAAAAAATACTAACTGATATTACTAAAGAAAGGAAAATTAAAGTTGGTGCAGGACAAACTACAAGCTTCCTTTGGGAAGGAGAGAATGTTTTTTCCACCCCCTCTATGATTGCAGAGATGGAAGAAACGTGTAGGTTGTTGCTAAAAGAAGAATTTTTGCAAGATGAAGACTGGGATTCTGTAGGTACCTTGGTCAATATCCGGCATTTGAAAGCAACTCCGGTTGGGACAGAAGTTAAATTAAAAGCTAGAGTAATAGATGTGAAAGACAGGCGGGTAACTTTTGAAGTAGATGCGTTTGATAAGATTGAAAAAATAGGCGAAGGACTGCACGAAAGAACTGTGATTAATGTCCATGAATTTAGGGAAAGATTCAACAAGAAATTAAAAAAATTGGAAACTTTGTAATGATAAATTTGTAAAACATTAGATTTGATTAGATATAGATTCATTATCTTCAATTATGAAAAATAATTTTAGTTTTGACATATGGACAATGGTGACTGAATAAAAGTTTATATGATATATTTCAAGTCTGTAGAATTGTATGGCTCAGCAGCCTTCTCCGAAAAGTGGAGGTAAAGTATCAAGACGTGACTTCATTAAACTCATGGCTGCTGCAGGTACTGTAATGACATTTGCGCCCTTTGTTGACTGGGGAAAGTTTCTGCCAAATCCAACGGGTCAGTCAAACGAGAGACAAAAGGTAGAACTTCCGGATGGTTCTCAAGCCAATGTCAATTCTTTTCCAATTAATCACTCAGAAGCAGTAATTTATCCTAAATCTAATGATCCAGTATTAAATAAAGAATCATTTCGAACGTGGCAGTTTATCAGGTTACCTGAAGAACTCGGCGGAAAAAAGAATGACGTAGCTTCATTCAGAATGTATAGCATGGTTTGTCTCCATCTTTGGTGTCTGTGGAAATATTGGCCACAGGACGGAAGAAAAAGGGGTGAATGTCCATGTCATGGAAGTATGTATGATCCTCTTACTGGTAAAGCATTTGCAGGTCCTGCTTCACTGCAGGCTCCTCCTTCTAACGTATTACCTAAATTAGATCTAGAGATCGCTGCAGATGGTAACATATGGATTAAACCTCCAAATTGGAGTGTTAACGGGAACGGGGTAGTGGGGTTTGGGCGTTTCCTTACATAGAGAAAATAGCCTGACTCGTTTTTTCAGGTGGACATATGCTGGTGTAGATAGAACTCTCTTTATGGGAATGAAATTTACATTTCCAAGCAGATTTGTAAGTCCCCTTGGATTTTTAGGGATGCTGACGTTTGTACTTTTTATTATTTTAGGAATTACTGGAGCACTACTCATGCTATTTTATGAGCCCATATTAGACAGAGCATGGAACAGTGTGAAGACAATCAACGATGTCATCCCTTACGGGTTTCATTTAAGAAATATTCATTATCATGCATCAAACGCAATGGTCATGGTAGCTCTTCTTCACATGTACTACCAGTATTTCAGTGGTCGATACAAGATTAGAAACGAAATACTATGGGTCACCGGAATCATATTGGGAGTCCTTACAATTCTGGAGGCTTTTACGGGCTACGACATTATTTTCAGCGAAAGAGCTGAATTAGCTATTTCCATCGCGGCTTCCCTTACCAATTCAATCCCGATAATGGGACCACAGATGAGAGAAGCATTCTTTGGTTCCGGCTTCCATGATTTTGTTTTGAGATTTTATGCTTTTCATGTCTTCTTTCTACCAATAGTTATGTTGGGTCTAATGGTTGTACACTTCCCAAGATTCTTAGTATTTGATGTTCCGATGGTAATGGCAATAACTGGTGCTGTCATGCTAACAGGGGGAGTATTTCCGGTTGATATGGGACTCAAGTTCGATCCTAATGTTCCACCCGGTATCACTGTGCCTGAATGGTATTTGACCGGTCTGTACTCATTCCTACGGAGTGCATATGATAAATTTACAACAGGTGTGGCTTGGCCAGGCTTGTTTATTTTTGCATTGCTCATAGTACCATTTATCGATCGATACAAGAAATTTTCATGGAAGGATAGACCAATAATAACAGCAATAGGTATTACAAGTCTGGCTCAGATTATAGTTACTACTTACTGGGGATTTTACATAGATCCAGATAGGACCAAGTCATTATTGGAAAGACTTGTGATTGATCCCATTTTCCTCTATCTTGTTATGATTTTGCTAGTTCCATTATCATTTGGTTTCACCTATATGATGATAAAACTAGCCAAAAATGCGGAAGCAAATGCAAAGATTCAACCCAAAAAACCGACAGGAAAAAGCTCGATAAACCTGACTGAAACATGGATATATGGTATATTTATTGCTCTCCTGGCATTCCAGGTTTATCTCAATATTGCAGCTTATTACGCAGTACTCAACGGAATGAAAAACTACTCGCTCTTTATAGTAGGCATTATGATGCTTGTATTCGCTGGTATGTTCCATGTGTTCCGACACGCAAGATCGTTGCAAAAAGCCCCTCCACCAAGGCCCACAATGCCACCTATGCCAATGAAAGCGACGCCGCCTTCACTTACAAAAACTGGCGAGGCTCAAACAGGGCAGATTACCGACGGCACAAAGATACTTGAAGACGCTGCAGCAAAACAAAAAACTTTGGCTTCCACAAAGACAGGGTCATCCACTTCCCAATCAAGTCAGTCTGTAAACAAAGCAGACTCAGCCACATTAGACAGTAGCGATCATAAGTTAATTTCAGACGAAAAAAAATAGATTTTTCCTTAACGGTTTGTACGATTTACCTGTTCATTTTAAAGTCTGATAAAACACATTGCTGAGGGTGACTAATCTTAATATTATATATATTCGTGAATTTTAACCAGATGATACATGAATAATAACGCTGCAGGAATCAGTATCATTGCATTTATTATTGCTGTGGCCGCAAGCATGACTTACTATCAATTTGTTTATACTAAAGAAGCAAATGCAAAACCGCAATTACCTGAAGAGGTTCTGAATCCTCTAGAGAATGTCAAAGTGTCTATCATGGAAGGTTCATCCCAGCCCTCACAGCAGAAAAACTTTGAGCCCAAAGAAGCAAGGGCTACCTTGGGAATCAATAATAAGGTGATTTGGACTAACGTTGATACTACCGCCCATAGTGTTACTAGTGACACCCAATATACGGATCAGATAAACGGTCCGTTTAATTCAATAGATAGCATTGGCTTAATACTGCCTCAAAAAACTTTTGAATTTACGTTTACTAAAGACGGTGAATATGCTTATCACTGCGAACCTCATCCATGGATGACGGGGAAAGTAGTTATCGTCAAGAGTTTCGTCTGACCTTCTCCTCATTTATTTACATTATTTTTGATTGTTGCTGTTTATGATAGTACAGCACTATACAATCTCATTACTCTAAACACGAATCGAAATTGATATTCCTCATGGTACTATCTTGAGGAATGCAACATGATTTGCAACTTCTTTATGTTCTTGTATTATGGAAGCTCTGAACTTGACATTTGAAGTTACTTGTGGAACGTGATCGGTCGTTACTACAAATTTTATTTCGCTTGCATCTTTTAAATCCTGTCTTAGTACAGGCATCCTTGCATATGAGTAATTGATTTTTTTGTCATTTAGTTTTATGAACGTAAAAATATCATTGGTATTTTCTATCTGTGAATTTATTACGATGCTATCAAATCGGCCTATGAAATTAATTTTTATCACTCCATTGATCTCCTCTTTAGGTCTAACTTCCGTTTTGTCAAAATTTATGAGGATGTCATTTTCTCCCATAATTTTTATGTTAAATATCGCTCAATTTTAATTATCATAATCACATTTTAATTTGGCTTTATTAATTCAAATCAATAATCGTACCATTCTTTATTGAATGACGGTCAACAAATCCTGCACTTAGTTCTATTACGTATAATGAATCTACCTGCGGATAATAGACCGGGCAAGCAAGAAATATCTTACAAGGCTCCAAATTTTTTTCAATATGGACCACGCTACTATTTGAATCCAGCCAGATGATGTCAATTGCATATTTCATTTCATTCATCCAAAAACCTTGTTTTGACGGTTTATCGAACAAAAATAACATTCCCTCATTCTCATTTAGCTTTTCGGATCCTGAAAGACCCTTGATTCTAAGTTCGTCATTAGATGCCATGGCCAATAAGACTTTGAATCCATTGATTAAAACTGATTTTTTTTCATAATTTGGAAAAAAGTCCGAATTATTCCCACCTATATTGGTATTATTTTGCGACCCAGTGGCATTTAGTTGAAAAGATGACACGGATAATATTGCAAGTTGAAAAGCAACAATCAATATTTTGCTTTTGGTATCCAAATTAGGGAACAATGGTTCTCAATTGCATTTTAATTTTACTTTAGGTAGAATAATGGTTCGCATAAGATAGATCCCTTGTCTGAAATATTCAAACCCTCATCAATTCAATGGTATATGATACCGCAAAAGTTAGCCAAGAAATCTATATAATAGAAGATTTAGGTTTATACAAAAAGGCCTTAATTTATGTCACACGGTAAACTGCAAGGAGTATTCATTACAGGCATTGATACTGAAATCGGAAAGACGGAAATAGCTTGTGGCTTAGCTTGGTTACTCCGAAAAAACGAAATAAAGGTAGGAGTCATGAAACCATTTGCAACTTCATCTAAAATCTATTCGAAGTATTACAAATCACAGGATACAGCCAAACTAGCCAAAGCTGCAGGTGTCGGGGATCCCGACGAAACATTAAATCCAGTGTTCTTTCCACTGGCGGCTTCTCCATTAATGGCAGCTGAGATTTCTCACAAGCCAATAAATCTAAAAAAGGTAATTCAAAAATTTATGTTTCTTAAAAAAAAATACGACTTTATTGTAGTTGAAGGAATTGGTGGAGTCATGGTTCCTATAACGGATAAAGTATCATTATTGCATGTTGTACGCAAAATGAACCTCCCAGTTATTATTGTGTCACGACCTAAACTTGGTTCTATTAATCATACAGTTATGACCATAAATGCCTGTAGAGATTTTAAAGTCCCTATTGTAGGAATAATTTTTAATCAGATGCCAATTCGTCCTAATATCGTAGAATCTATGACGCCAATTTATATTGAAAGATTAACCACGACAAAGACACTATCAGTTATTCCTTTTATGGATAAATGTAATTCTAAGAAAATCGGCTCTTATCTTCGGGATATTGAATTAATAAAGAGCATAACATCCTCGTCAAAAATCAAATAGGTACGATGATAGCCGAATCACACTTTTATTGTTTCAGCAGCTGCTTTCTTTAACCTATTCATAATCGCAAAGCCCGTATTATTGTAATGAATTCCTTGGACTACTATGACGTCGATGTGATCGCTATCGGCTTTACGAAGATTTGCAAACAGGTTCCTCGCAATCGTATCCAAAGTGTTTCCCATATACTGAACACTATCTGCATTTGGCTTCAGTGACTTGCTGGCAGTCATGATAGAAACTTTCTTCCCTTCATCCTTTAATTTTTCAGTCAGTTCAATGATCTTTGCCTTTGCACGTATTCTAGAACCTTCCACAATTACTACACGAGCATTGGGGCTATAATGTCTGTATTTCATACCCGGTGATTTGTTAATCTTTTCTGTGCTTCTACGAAGGCCTAGAAGTGAATCATGAAAACGAACCTCGCCAATTTCGTCTTCGATCGACTCCTTTGAAATTCCACCAGGACGCAAAATTACTGGAGTACGTAGTGTCATGTCAATAACAGTAGATTCAATTCCAATTTCAGTGCTACCACCATCTAAAATCATTTTTACTTTTCCATCAAGGTCGTCTTTCACATGACTAGCATTGGTAGGACTTGGTCTTCCTGAGATGTTGGCAGATGGAGCAGCAATGGGAAAACCAGACTTTTTTATGAGTGCGAGAGCAATTCTATTTCGAGGCATTCGCACAGCTATTGTATCGAGACCTCCTGTAGTAACTTTAGGCACTATTTTTGATTTTTTTAAAACAAGAGTGACCGGACCGGGCCAAAATTTTTTGATAATTCTCATAGCTCTTGGGGATATTTCACTTACTAAACCTCTCAGAGTTTTCATGTCTGCTATATGGACGATTAGTGGATTATCAGAAGGTCTACCTTTCATTTGATATATTTTTGAAATCGCCGAAGGATCTAGGGCGTTTGCTCCCAATCCATATACTGTTTCGGTTGGGAATGCGACAATTTCTCCACTATTAATTAATTTGGATGCTCTTGCAATAATGCTGTCATTGGGTCTCCGAGAATTAATCCTTAATACTTCAGTTTTGACTGGCTTCATGAATTGAATTTTTAATGAATCATCGTATTATTATAGGGATTCTTTTTCGGCGTTTTTCACCATGAGGTTTGGTCGAGATTCGAGAAAATCAAATTCAGTTCTCTCCATCTTGATATCTCCGTTTTTCATGAGTTGGAACGACCGTTCCAGCAGGGAATTTCACGGTTCCCCTTATTTACTTAAGATTCTTCATAAAGACCCAATGAGCAAAACGATATGCAAAAGTGAAAATAATAGGGGAAAAATTCAGATAATGGCGGACATCGTAAACTTGTGTAAGGCGGGCATAAGAAAGACTCACATAATGTACAAGGGAAATTTGAGTTATGAACAAATCAACAGATACTTGTATGAACTTTTGGAAAAGGAGTTAATTATTCAAAATCTCGACGACGGCGTGCTAACTTATCGCGCAACGGAAAAGGGTCGTTCATTTTTGCAATATTACAACATGATGCTCAGCGTCTTGGACGAGAACGTCGTTAGCATATCTCCCGTTAACAAACTCACTTGATAATGGAGCCAGATTCTAACTAGCTCTATGGATTTTGAAAATCAGGCTTTCTTTCACGTCCATAAGACCTAAACATAAACCCACTTGCAACTAGCAGGATTATGAAACCTGAGGTCACGAGAGCTAATATTATGGGAAGGCCTAAAATGAGACTTGTGATGATTGGGATCGCAGCAGGTATACCGATCATGGGCAGCCATTTTTTTAATGAAGACGCTTTCAAGCTCAATCTAATTTAATACTGTTCTATTTATAATCTTTCTAGAATTAATAATCACTTCAAGGAAATTCTTCCAAATAAAGTAAGTGTGGTTTTTTCAATATTTCATTATCATTCTTTAGTAATCTCTAACCACATTTTACATTAGATGCAAATGTCCCCTTGTTTCCATTATCGGATACAAGCCTGACTGTTCCTTCTCCACAGTTTCCTGAAAAATTAACATCAGAAGGTGTTTCATCATCACAAATATTGTCAAAAGCTTCAAAGCCTTTTAAGACAAAACTATTTGACGATGTCTTTACGTTAGTAATCATTCCTCCTGCAGATCCCAGTTCCTTGTGGTCCAAATTCCATTCTGCAAAAGGCGTTCCTTTATCATAGGACACAAAGAAATTTATTCTGACTCCCTTGACTTCTTCGCCATTTCCACAGGAAATAACCCCTTTTCCTACAGTCTTTAATTCAACCCCTTCTGCAAATGATATCTGACCAAAGTAAATTGAATAAACAACTAAACCAAAAACTACCATAATTACCGCTATCTTTGTTCCACTTGACTTTTCCATTGGATTTGATTATAGGATTTATCTTTTAAGAGCTAGGTAAGATATTTCTGAATCATGTTATGGCATCTTTTACTAATATCTGATTCGTTTTTTTCTTTGAGTTAATACGAATTTAGGTTCTTTTTTTATTTTAGGATTTTAGATAAAGGGATTTGTGTTACACCACAATATGGGCAATACTTTGTTTCCTAGACTACTAGTTGTTTCGAAAATAAAACATTCAAAATAAAATTAATAGTTCATACGGAAATTCCAATTTTTAGATCTATAGGAAATAGGATATTCTTTTATTGCAAGTCTAATTATTCAGAATCCTTACATTAGGAAACAAAAAATGAAATTCATTATCGAGCTATTTACGGCAGTCGTAGAAATTTGAAAATAATTAACATTTTTATATCAAAGAATATCTTTGTTAAATGTGTTTAGGCAAAATGCGTATTTTATTGCATCAGTTTTGTCAAGTATTTTGATTTTTTCTTCCTTAAGTTTTCCTTTTTTAACTCTTCCTGTTTTTGGCCAGGTTCCAGCAAATCACATTTCTCAAGAGCAATACGATAAAATTAAGAATTGCACTACAGAGCTTAGTAAGAAGCCAACTCCAGTAGAATATCTTACCTATTTTAATTGCGGTCATGTTTCAAAGGACGAAACTGGCAGAACTGTTCGACAATTCACACTTATCGTTCAAGAAAACCAAAAAATACCTATTTCATATGAAGGGCATGTCTTTGACGCCTGGACATTTAATGGCACTATACCCGGGCCTACTATACGAGTTACAGAAGGCGATCTGGTTCGTATTAGAGTAATCAACAGTAATGAGAATGAAAATCCACACTCCTTGCATATGCATTCTATTCATTACGCCAAGAATGATGGTGTTTCGATGGGTGGATATCCAGGAGGCGCCATTTCGCCAGGTAGGAGTTACACCTATGAATTTATTGCCCAACCATATGGAGTATACCCATATCATTGCCATGTAGACCCAATAGCCGATCATATTAACAGGGGGCTATATGGAATGCTAATTATAGATCCTAAGGAGCCACGTCCACAAATGACGGAGATGGCCATGCTCCTTAATGGTTATGACTTGGATCTTGATGAGGAGGGACCAGTTAAATTACCTCCTGCCGCCCTATTTCAAACAACTGAGCAAGGCGATCCTACTGGGGAAAACATGACTATGACTAATAGCACCGTCAGTAACCAAACTG
>JAHEZK010000067.1 GCA_023251115.1 Nitrosomicrobium frigidum (SeqCode)
GTAAAATCATTAATTGAAGGTTCCCCTACAGTTATCGAAAGTGATTAAGTAAAAATAAAATTTTTGACTGTCAACTGTAAAAAACTTTTCGGATTTAACTTAGCGATCTCCTTAAATGGTAATTTATGGATGTGGATTATCAGTCAATTTTAGAATTCCTTTTACTTTACAACTAACACTGGACAGGGAGCATTCACTACAACTCCTGTGGCTGTACTACCAAGCATAAAACGGAATTCTGAGACACTCCTTATGCCGATAATGATAAGATCTATATTTTTTCTATCCGCATATTCCACTATCTCATTTACAACCGAAGATTGCGCCCTAATTATCTCTATTTCAAGGTCAACTCCGGCCGAGATGGATTGTTCTGCAATCTTGTCAAGATAGGCATAATCATGTTTAGTTCCCTTCTCAAGATTTTCTTCGGGAAACTGTTTACCAGTGGGCACAACATGCAATGCCATGACGTCCGCACGAAGTTCTAGACCCATTTTAATTGCATAATCTCCAGCTCTCTTTGAATTTTCTGAACCGTCAACAGCGACTAGTATCTTGATTAATTTGAGGTCTTTGTACATTTATCTCTCTTGAAATGATATAACAAAAGGGACTTTAATTTCTTTTTGCAACGCAATGATATCGATACAGGAATCCCAGGAACAATCCAGATTCAAGCATATTACAGTACCTCTCAATGAAGACCTGGATTTCTTGTATTATTGTGTAATAATAATTTGACAGGGCACATACTCATAATGTCTTCAGGTATAAGTCATAAGACTGCTTGATACAAAATCAAAAAGTTATCATTATTAAATATCTATATAGCAATACTACTAAAGAACATTAATTGGCTGTTCGAAGGATACTGGTAGCAGTTGATGGTTCCAAGCCTTCTATGGACGCTTGTGTTCAAGCTATCGAAATAGCTAAAAGACTTGATGCAGAATTGATCGCATTATATGTTGTCTCTCCGGATATCAGATATAACTATCTGGAAGACACGATTACCCCGAGACTGCCCCGCGCTCTCAAAGACGTCATGATGTTAGCAATGCAAAAAGGTGAGAGACATGTAGACAAGGTAAAGCAAAAGGCATCAGAAAAAAATGTCAAGATCAAAACCGATGTGGTTATAGGTGTTTCGTCCGTTGTAAAAGAAATTGTAGACTACGCTGAGAAGAATAGGATAGACATGATTGTTATTGGCAGTAGAGGTCTTTCTGGAATTAAAAAAATGCTCTTAGGTAGTGTGGCCAGTGGTGTAGTAACTTATGCACATTGTTTGGTACTAGTTGCCAAATGAGTTTTTTATCATCTTGAACCATAATCATCAGTTCTGTTACAAATGAGGATATTATTGGTCCTCTCTGAAGTCTTATTGCATCATATGCCAACAGTTTGTACTTCGCCATCTACTAGAAAAGTTAGTATTGATTATATCCGTCTAGATATATTAATTCCCAAAATTCACACTCTAAGGAATTTTCCTGATAAAGTAATAGTCGTACAGATTGTAAAAGATTTCGAGAGCATAACAGGAGAGGCAAAAAAAGGTAGATATTGATATATTTTTGGAACAGACAAAAGATAGGAGCTTTAGATTTTTCCACTAATTGGATAATGGAATAATGCTTACTCTACTTGAGAAATTCGAGATAATCTTTCTGATGATAAGTATGAGCCCCTCTTATTTGCAAGTAATAATTCCAATTAGCAAGAATCTTAAAGCATCTATTTACTTACGAGTTGTATGACTCAAGAGGCTGACCCAAAAATTGTGGTAATATTTCCAACCAAAAATGAAGAAGAGACTATTGAACACGTCATTAGGACTGCAAGAAAAAGTCGTTACGATCCAGAGGTGATAGTAGTTGACGCATACTCGTCAGACAGGACAGTCATAATAGCTCATGATATTGGAGCAAGAGTGATTGAACAAGGTAACAGAATGTTTCCTGCAAAGGGAATTGCAATGAAAAAGGGAATTAAGGAAGCAATCAGTTCTAATGCAAATATCATCCTATTTCTCGATGCAGATATAAAAAATTTAACACCAGAGTGGATAGACAAGCTGGTAGATGGGTGTATTAATTGTGACATGGTAAGAGGTTACTACGAAAGGCATGCTCGAGATGCTCCAGTAACAAAGCTTATTGCTAAACCAATGATGAGAGTCTTCTTTCCTGAGCTGTCACATTTTGAACAACCACTTAGCGGTGAGGTTTGTGCGAGGACCGAGGTCTGGAAAAGACTATTGGATCAAAACCCTCCCGATGGGTGGGGGATAGACGTCTGGTTTTTGATTGAAGCTGCTATGGCGGGTTATCAGATAAAAGAAAACTTCCTTGGTACTAAAGAACACACATCATTTGAAGACTATCGTGAAGATGTTGGAAAATTGGCCAAGATGGCGGAACAAGTAGAATTCACAATAATAAAAGAGGCAATTAAGTATGGGAGAATTGACTTACATAAGGATGTTAAAACTTAGTAAAAATCGAAATATGATTACAATTAAACGGCCACATTTGACATTGTGATAGCAATATCAGAATACCTGATTAAATTATGAATGACAAAAACATGACAATTACAGAAATTGTCATGATTGCAAAAGTTAACCAGCCTATTATGTTTGAAAAGCGAGTATTGATTTTGTCTTCAAGTATTTTTTTATCATTGGCAAGTCTCATAACTATAAAAAGGATAGGAATGGTGACAACTGCATTAATTACCGAGGCAAGTATCAATGCTTGAATCGGGTTAACATGTGAAAATGTGATCCAGACTCCAATCAAAGTGGATGCTACTATTACGGAGTAAAATGATTTAGCTTGGCTGAATTTTTTTTCCAATCCTTCTTTCCATCCAAAAGTATCTGATAATGCGAACGCGGAGGATGCAGATAGAACAGGTATTGCAAGTAATCCGGTTCCAATGATGCCAAATGCGAAAATCAATTTTGCTATCTGGCCTGAATTAGGGAAACTCTTAACTAACGGTTCTAAAGCGCCTGCTGCTTGGTCAGCTGTTTGAATTTCAGTTACACCGGCAAAATACAGACTTCCCGCGCTTGTTATTATTATACTCCACATAATGAACTGAGAAAAAAACATCCCTATACCAATATCCTCTTTCATTAACATTATTTCTCTTGGAGATACCTTGGGTTTGCCTTCTCCAATCTCTTTTATCCTATGTTTTGATACGTCTTCTTCAGCTTCTTCAGATGTTTGCCAGAAAAGAAGATAAGGTGATATTGTTGTACCAATAACCGCAACAAACATAATGGCATATTCGGAGCTAAAATTGATTGAAGGAATAATCGTAAAAAAAATCTCGCTTATATTCCCTCCTACAATTAATGCCGTTATGACATAGGCGAAAAGTGAAAGTACCAAATACTTTAGTACTTTGACGTACTTGTCATATGGAATAAAAATCTCTGCAATGATAATAAAAGCTGAAAACAACAAGGTTGTTACCACAAAGGGAACTTCTGGGAAAATAATTTTAATTGAAGCAGACATAGCTCCCAAGTCGGCTCCTATATTGATTGTGTTGGCAATTATAAGAAGAGTTGATATTGGATATACAATTTTAGTAGAGTATTTTTTCTTTATCAGAGCCGCCAAACCATTTCCGCTTAGAAGTCCGATTCTTGCACACATTTCCTGTATTACAATCATTGTAGGTAACAGAAACAGAGTCATCCACAACATTCCAAGACCAAATTTCGCACCAGCTTGAGAGTAGGTAGCTATACCTGATGGGTCATCATCTGCTGCTCCGGTTATTACACCTGGACCCAATGCCTTTAGAAATTGAGATAAAGACCTTAAACGTATTTTATTGAATGGAGATAATTTTGAATCTGGATTTGAATTACGCTTTTCTTTCCCATCCAATTGTAGAGCGATTTACTATATGCCAACATGTATTTAGTATTTTAATGAGTGTCAAGTATTCACATTGGAATTGCACGCCAAGCGTATATAACATAAGCATGTACGCTAAAGAGTGTCCCAATTGCAGTTTGGAAGAATGTTGCTGCTGGAAAACCATAAACGAAAATTGGCTCAATGAAACGTAACATGGTAGCCGTGATTTGATCAACCATAATCAATTTAATTCAGTTAATCGAAAAAAGGATTCATATCTGCTTGGTCCCATGTAGTATGTGGGTTCATTCTACTAAAGGAATTCATCATATTTTAGTAATTAGAGAGGTATTCTAGAAAAGAACTTTTTACACTCTGTATTATTTGAATTCTGGAAATTGACTGATATCAATTAATGAAGTTGGATTTACACGACTTGTAATTAGTGTATCAATGACTTAATCTTTACTGCATTGAATCCCTGCCGATCAAGTGAATAATTAAAGTTCGACAATTTGGTTTATCTATTTACTGACTTCATAGCGCGCAGAACTCAAATATAAAAATCGAAAGAAAAAATTATAATTATTTTACAATGAAGTGGAGGCTTTCTTTGTCTTCGTCCAATCAGTTTGAAAAGGAATATCGTCTGTTATAGTTAATATTCGTTCACCTTTTTCTACATCGGGTTCTAACAAATTAGGTACTGATTCCCGGTCATAGTCATCGTCCCAGTCAAAGCTATCATAGTCTATTAGACCTGGGCCATAATCATCTGCAAATGTGACTATACTCTCACCCTTTTCCTTATCTGGTTTCATTAACTTTTCCTGAATCTTTCTAGAGTTTTCAGCCTGCCATTTTTCATATTCTTCCTGTTTCTTTTTCAGAGCTGAATGGTCTTCAATTACAGGTCTTTTTCCTTTTTTATCATTCAAGATAAGGACATCACCGTAAAGTCCAAGATATGGAAATGATGTGGTCTTTATTCCCATGTCTTTTTGTACTTTCTGGATTGCCTTTGCATATTTTTCCATTTTTTCAAGGCTTTTGTCATAGTCTCTTGATTTATGATATGCATACCATAACTTTCTCAAGACATTAAAGCACTGACTTATGCTGTAACCTGAAGGACATACTAGACCTTGTTGCTCCTTACGATTATACAGGTCTAGGAACCCAAATCTTGTAGAATATAGTGACTTTTTTTCAAATCCTCTTTTCTGTGGTTTGTACCGTTTATTGCTCTTTATCCATTTTTTGTTTTTTACTTTATATATGCTTACGGTACCGTCAATTTTGGTATACTTTTGATTCATCGGATAAATCCGCCACGGCATTGACTGTATTATTAAAGTGTTCTAACTTACGGATAAATCTTCCGTTACTTTATTGAGTATTGTCTGTGGTCTGATTCGAATGAGCCAGAAATTCGGGTTCGGTGGGATTCGGATACTGCATGTATTCGGATTCTGTTCATCTGTCATTTAGCTCTTTCTATTTAAAGAAAAAGGTTTAACAATAGAAAAGGTAGAATGGGATCTTATTCATATAGAAAGTATTGTCTGCTCGTAACTATGGCTAAAAATTTCAATTATGTTTCCAAACGGATCTTCACAAAAAGCTATTTTAAATCCCTTGTCTGGATTTAATTCCCAGATTTTACTTCGTTGTTTTCCTCCAGTCTCAGAAATTCTTTTGCATAATCCTTCGATATCAGGATTGGTAATACAAATGTGGATAAAACCAGATTTCCAGTATTCAAAGTTATCCACACGTTTTTCAGCTTTCGGCACAATATATTCAAAGATTTCAAATCCTATTTGATTGGCAGAGCTCAACCAAGCCATTCTCATTTTCTTTAATTTGGGACCATGAATATCTTTTACAATCGTGCCTGTTGGTGAATCGTCAGCTACAAACTCTACTGCTTCCTTTACCGCTGTGAATCCTAATACATCCTTATACCATTTGACTGCTTGGTCAAGGTCAGGTACGCTAACGGCAATATGATTTAATATCATCGGATATACATTTGGTGATAACGTTCTTGTGGTCTCGGTTTCCAATATAATAAGTCAGAAGTACTGTGATTAAAATATTACCGATTCCGACTACGTAGGTGCTAATTTCCTCTTGCTCTGTCAATTTGTCAATGATGACGGGTCGAACCTAACAATTTATTTTCTTCCAAGGTAACAGAATTTCGTTCTTTCCATAAAAACGTCTGATTACCTACCGAGCCCAATTAGAGAACTACTAGAGGTTCGGGTTCGGTGG
>JAHEZK010000068.1 GCA_023251115.1 Nitrosomicrobium frigidum (SeqCode)
GGTACATAAGTTACAGTGCCCTTTTCCTTATCAAAGTCTACCAGGTTTCCTTGTAATGGATCCGCTGTAACGTCAAATTGGAGTGGATCATTATCTTTATCACTAGCAGTCAAAGTGATTTCAACTTGACCACCTTGATCTACAGAAACGCTTTGATCAGAAGCTATTGGAGAATTATTTTCTTCTGGAGACTGGGTCTGCTGTTGATTTCCAGTACCAGTATCATTACTCAAACCAGTATCATTAACTAGCTGTGGTTCTTCAACTGGTATAACATTATTATCAGTACCATTAGTCTTATTAGTTTCGTTACTAACCACTGGAGTAGATAAGGCACTAGTGTTGTTAGTTACAGTTCCATTGATGTCTTGAAATCCTGTTTGATTAGTTAACGTTGCATTGACTGGAGCGGTATTATTTAACGGAACTATGGGTTCAGAGAAATCTAAATATTCTATCTGACCATTAGAATTGAATCTACCATTGGATGCATCAATGACTTGTTGAGGAGTTAAGGCAATTTTCCAGATTCTAATTTCATCAACATTCCCAACAAAATAATTATTGAGACTGTCTGAATTAGCTCCCATTCTAATAGGTTCGTCACCGCCACTGTCCGGGCTTGCTGAGGCTGATTTAGTAGCAACGGGTAATCCATCTATGTAAAGACCAATAGCAGAACCGTCAAAAGTTACTACGGCGTAGTGCCACTTTCCATCACTGTAGGATAATGGAGATGTTGCATAGAAGGCGCTTCCGCTTGCTGATTCAAATCCTCCTCTTATTTTCTCTGCGTTTGTCATCCAAATACCATAATTCATATTGTCAGATGCTCCAGCCTTATTCACAATAAAAGCATCAGTATTGTAATCTGTCGAGGTTTTGAACCAGGCTGCAACGCTAAATTTTGAGAGCTGAGTAGGACTTGTACTATTTACATCAAGATAGCTCACATCTTCATTTTGAGAAAAAGCAGTACCAATATTCAAAATAAGGACACTTAAGAATGCCGTCAATGATAATGTTACAAACAACAGTTTTAACGAGCAATTTGAGTTGTTCCACATAAAATTTTTCGATTAAATTACTGTTTCCTCACTTATTACTTTATCTGTATTCTGATTCTAGTCCATTTAACTATAAGACTAGCCACAAAATTCAAAAAATTACCATTTGTATATACAATTAATGTTTTAACTCCCCTGTCGATACTCCTGATGTATTTAGAATTAGAAAAATTTTGATAAATTATCTAATTACCAGATAAAGATAAGCTGGGGCCATAACTATATCCACTGGCTGATACTGGCTTTGTTATGCTGAACTCATCTAGTTTAGTGCCACCATTTGAATAATATTTGCCCGTGAGTTTATTTTGATTATTGTCTATTATTATGTTAAGGGCACCAAATTTATCGTCTTGTTGGTATTTAACAAATGAGGCTTTTCCAGATAAAGCGTGAAAGTTAATTCCCCCAGTGCCCACAACAGCAAAAAATTCTCCCTTTGGATCATTGCAGTTTGTAGAACAAGTAGTGGTTATTTTTGGAGTGGAACTTCCCGAGTAGGAAATAGGATGAGTTCTTTGGTAATTATGAACATGACCCTGCAAGACAACGTCAACGCGATTATTGTCGAATATTGTATGGTAAGTGCTTCTAAGGGCTTTAGCATCCGAACCGCCATTGGAACACGAGGAGGAACTACAAGTATTTGGAGAGGTATACATTTGTTTGTGCATGTATACAATAATCCATTTGATGTTTGGATTTTGTGATGCTGATTGCAAATCATTTTTGACAAAATTATATTGAGCGGAACCGGACGAATAGCTAACTCTATCTGTATCCATCACGACTACGTGCGCACTGCTAAAAGTAAATGAATAATATGTCTTTGACAGACCAAAGGTGCTCATATACTGACTAAAACCCTCGTCATTGTCGTCCTCGTGATTTCCTATGGCTATTCTAGTTTTACTTTTTAGATCAGTTATTTTATTCAGCCAGCAAGTTGCGGTGGATGAGTAAGAGTAGTCACCCATGGCAAGTACACGCTCCGGGCCTTTTCCTTTAATATTGGTAACTGTTTTTCCCGTGTTTGAGCTACAGCCCCAATCTCCGGTGGCTCCGAAGTTAAAAGTTGTTATTGCAAAGGAAGAACTGATTCCCGTGAAGATGCCAACCGACAGTAGACAAAATATCAAAATAGGAGCCAAAAAAATTGCCAACTTTGTCAAAAACATTACCCAACGTTCCGGCAACTGCTACTTATAAAAGTTGCAGAATTTCCATAAACTTTTGTTTATAAAGGCCTTTTAAAACAAGCGTGATGCAGGTTGCAAGAGTTAAATATTCTAATCTTTATTACATGTTATGGGCTTTCTCGATAAACTCAAAAAGGGTATTTTAGGCACGAAGGAAAAGGCTGACGATGTTAAAGACGCAGCTGCTAGGGCTGAAAAGAAAGTTGAGGATTCAGCAGAAAGGGTTAAGAAAGCAGCAGACAAAGCTGATGACGCCGCAGCCGCTTCAGATGAGTTAAAAAAGGATTAGCTCTAAAAATTCGCTTCGAATTAGAATGTATCTAATAGGCAGTGTTAAACTAGTTTACTTCTATACTTTAGGGAAATATTTTCCAAGTATAGGCTACAAAGTATCATGAGTGGAATTATATGTTTTGATACCTTTTAGTGAATCAATGCTGACGTTTAGTATGACATAAAATTCCGTTTGAAATATGCGTGTGATTTCCTATTCTAATTTCTTATTTTATATCGCCTTCCTGAAAAATTAGAATTATTTCACTGTCTTGAAGCATACAACATTCCGCTGTATACAACACCCATACGCATTTGTTTTCCCACGTTATTAAAAAATTTAATATTATTGTTACCAAAAAAAGAGATGAAATAACTCCGTTCGGTGACCTTGACTTGGAAGCCTTCTCCCTCTAATTTCCTTTTTAGATTCTTATATCCATAATGATATTCAATTTGAATATGTGTAAAATTTAATAGTGTAGTAGGAGACGCTGACAGAATAACATCATATTCGCAACCTTCGCAATCGATCTTCAAAATGCTTGGTATAGTAGTGCATTGATCAATTATACTTTGTAATGAAACTAGAGATGTGTCACCAGTTCCTTGCGCCAGTGCATCGATACTAGTGCAGATGCTATTTATTAATTCAATTCTTTCTGAAAACCCATTGAGTGTTATATTTTTCCTTGCAAATTGACATAGTTTGGTGTCATGCTCAATTGCAATTACTTTTCTAGCACCATTTTTTACAAAGTAAATCGCCGAGTCTCCTATGTTCGCGCCTATATCGATTACTACCTTGTCTTTAACTGGTAAGAACTCGTACTCTTTTGCAGTGTAGGCCCATATGCTGTCTGTATTTGATACACCTCCGTAGAACTTTAAGCCATCGACTTTCACAAGATCGTTCTCAAAATCACGATCAAGGTTCAGTAGATTACTATATAGCTGGCGATAATCGTCTAGCATTAGACGATGACCTGTTCTCAGAATAGCAAATATTGGGTATCGTCTCCTCGATACATTAATCAACACTGACATAAAATTTTGGTATCTCTTTTGGAACATTAAGAAAAAATCGACATATATTCGAAAAAAATTATAGTAACTTCTGATTCTGCTGTAGAAAGACATATTTTTAGTCGCATCACGAGGGTTAAACATTAACGGGGCCTTCTTATATTACACTTTTTTATTCAGTATAAGAATATATTGTGTGAAAGATTTTCTGGGCAATAGACGTATTATTTAGCTCACCTCATATATTTAATTACCAGACGAATTTTCAATACAACCAATCAAATTAGTTTTGTCTTGAAATGATTATGGAAGTAGTGTCATTTTTGAACCAATATAGTATAGAAAGTATTTCCCACAAGTATCTGCCGTTTTTTTCCGTGAATTTCTCCTTTTTTAGTGCAATTTCTTGCTATATTGTGCATCACATTATTTTATTAGTGCTTTTGTTTGATTCATTCACTAAATTAGAAATATTATATCGCCTATAGAAAGCATTCGCCCTTGGTAGGCAATCATATTTTATTTGATTCATGATAAGATTCTATTTGTATTGTTGCATGAGTAATCTTGAAATTTTTTTCAAGTATTGAATTTATCTCTTGCAATATAACCTGAGAATTACTATTATTCATAATTACTACATGAGCAGACAGCGCATAAATACCTGATGTTATTGTCCATACATGCAAATCAAAGACACCTGTTACTCCCTTGACTTTCATTATGGAATTTTTTATTTCTTCATGGCATAGATGTGACGGTGTACCTTCAATTAAGATGTGAATTGCTTTCTTTAAAAGTAACCAAGTTCTAGGAAGGATTAATGCCACAATACCAATACTAATCAGAGGATCAACAAGGTATAGCCCAGTAGTCTGAATAATGATTCCCGCTGTTATAACGCCTGCAGAACCAATGGTATCTGCAAGCACCTCAAGATACGCACCATGAACATTCAAGTTCTCTAGTTCTTGTTGTGGTTTATGATCCTCAGCGTTGTCATGTCTTCTGTTTTTTACCCTTACTCTTGATAATAATTTAATTCCTATCAGATTTATCCCAAGACCTATTGCAGCCACAATTATGATGGGAAGACCGTTAATTTCTGAAGGATGAATGAGTCTTTGAATTGCTTCAACTGAAATGAAAATAGATAGCAGTATAAGAAAAAGACTATTTAGAAACGACGCCAGTATTTCAGACCTATAAAATCCATATGTTCTTACGGTTGTTGCCGGTTTCTGCGAAAAAGATATTGCCAACAGCGCCATTACAAGCCCTGCCACGTCTACTAGCATGTGACCTGCATCTGATATGAGAGCAAGACTCCCTATCTTAAATCCAACAAGAATCTGTACCACAAAAAATGCTGAAGTTAATGAAAGCACCAGTTTTAGGGCTTTTTTGTTGTTATTACCTTCATTAAGGAAGTGCACCAATCAGGTTCCACTATCTGAGATTAATAAGGTCAAATCTTATATAAAGACAACAACTTTTTGGTCTAGATTCGATAATGTCATGTCATTATTCCGAAATTTATTTTACATTCAACTATGATATGTACTCTATACAAAAATTGTCAAGATATACAGAAACATACTGGAGATATAAAACTGGTTTTAAAATTCGAAATAAAGCACTAACTATTGATACCATTGATGCTTCAAAGACATGGGAGGAGCAACAGACAAGAATTGAAAAAATTTCGCTTGTCTCATTTCTAAGCAATAAGCAGAAAAAAATGCTTCTTACCATATGCAGACGTCTTAAAAGAAATAATGCAGATTTTTATCAAAATAGAAATTTACATGTAACTTTAATTGGATTCGGACCGCTCGAAAAACAATATTACGAAAAAATACAAGGAAAAATTGGCAAGTTCTGCAGAAGTAAACATTACAAACCGATTACGATAAGACTTGATACGATAAGACTTGGTATCATGTATTCAGAAAATAAGTCGCTTGGACCAATACCTAGATTAAGTAATGGCACTGTTATTGCAATTGGAAACATTGATAAAAATATGGAATTTAATAATTTTTCAAATCAACTGACTTCTTTTCTTTTACAAGATAAAAATATTAGATCAGAGTCGGGATCCAAATTAAGAAGAAAATTTCCTACAGTTTGGATTACGTTAGGATATTACAATAAAAAAGATAAATTTAAGATTGGAAGTAAACTTGAAAATATCTTTAGACAATATGATTTTTCAGAACGTAATAATAGTCAGTTTGGGTTTTCTATTTCTGAGCTATCACTCGTTAGATCTAAATACAAGAACTTGAGATATCCAACACTTTTAGAAAAATATAAACTCTAAAAACTATCGCTGTGAATATATCCTTAAACTCATTCCCAAATGTTTTCTCCAAATGTTATTTTCTTGTTAAGTAAAAAGTTACCAATTGAAGCAACGCAAACGCCCAGAATAAGAGATAGCCCGTACTGGATGTGATAATAATTCACGAGACGGATTCATGAATACTCTGTAGACTTTGTGTTCTAGAATACATATTCTACTTTATTCCCTAAAATAGGAA
>JAHEZK010000069.1 GCA_023251115.1 Nitrosomicrobium frigidum (SeqCode)
TACCGCCTATAGCGTCATAGCTCTCATTGAAGTGAGCGAAAAATTCTTCTCGCGCCTTGGTGTCCACTTGTTCCAGCTCTGCTACCACTACGGGACTGTCTGATGGTTCACTCCCACCGTTATCTGAGGTATATATTATGAGGGTGTTATCATACTCGCCTATGTCTTTTAGGTATTGTATTAACCTGCCTATATTATCATCAGTATTCTCAATCATTCCGGCATGAGCTGCAAGTATCTTTGATCTTTCTTTTCGTTCGTCCTCAGGTAAAGCACTCCAATCTGGGAATTTCGGGAAGCTCTCAGGCAGTGTCATGTTAGCAGGCCAAATACCAAGCTCCTTTTGTTTTTCAAATCTCTGTTCTCTTATTTTATCCCAACCAGCGTCATAAACTCCCTCATATTTCTTTATGTACTCCTCTGGAGCTTGGAAAGGAGTATGTCCTGATTGATATGAAAGGTATGCGTAGAATGGTTTTTCATTGTTTCGTGATTTGTTGATATAATCTATCATTATATCAGTATATAGCACATTAGAATATTTTGTGGTATTTAGTTTTTCAACTTTTTTTCCGTTCTCTAGAAAAGTAACATGACCACCAGGGTAGTACGGTTCATATGTGAAATGGTTGGCACCAGATTGTATTAATGTGAAACTTTGATCAAATCCTCTATCAGCAGGGCCAGTTCCATTTTCGAATTCCTTGCCTGAAAGATGCCATTTGCCAGAAAGTAGAGTATCATACCCTGCATCTCTCAGTAGCTCTGCGACTGTTACAACCCTGTCAGTTATGTAAGTTTCATAGAGAGGCTTTCCTACTTGGTTCGGGGCTATATTTTCATACATTGTTCCAATACCGGCTATGTGGTTGTCAACACCAGTAAGGAAAGTACTCCTTGCGGGAGAACATACTGGATGTGAATAGTAATCCCTTAAGATTTTTCCATCCTTTGCCAATTGATCTATATTAGGTGTAGAAATCTCACTGCCTAATACTCCAATATCAGAATAACCATGGTCATCTACCATTATATTCAGGATGTTTGGACGATTACTTGTTTGAGACTGTGCATAAACATTACCATAAAACGATGACGTCCATGATTTCATATTTCCTCCAAAGACAAGTGATATTACTGCTGTAAATGCTAGACAGATTGCAAGACTTTTAGTGATACTCATTTTTGAGCTGGTTATTTCGCCTTTCATATTAATGTATTGAAAAGATTAAATAGTACTCATCGCTTCGCAAGATGCGAAATTAGAATGTCAAACTTGGTACTATTGATGGTATAGTTTGTATCGGCTCAGACGGGTCTTACCTCATTTGGTAATATGATTACAATAATGACTTAATATGATTACTAGTTATGACTCAAACATTAGTAACCTATTACGTTCATCGAATGATAGGGCTACAAGAAAGAATAATTGAATTCTACAATTAATATAGTATTGTTGATAAGAATATCAGAGTTTAGAATTATGGCAGTTAGTTAATTCACTCGAGCATTTCACAATCTACATTGGCTGTATCTTCATCAGGATCGAAATCTAAGACCTTATCAAGGCCATCAGTGACATCGATTTTTGTATTTTTCTTAATGTTATCCAACACAGCATCAGCAAAATCATCTAACTTGTCCATATCTTTTATGCCTGTCGCTCCTGACAACTGTTTTAGTAAATCATAACGATTTACATTCACTTGGGTTGTTGTAAGTTTCTGCTTATCGCTATCACTAATCTGATCCGTAAGTTCTTTGGGCAGAGTGGACAAAAGACCTGAAGCGGCCTTCGGAGTAGATTTCTTAAGAAACATTTGTGTTAGACCATTCTTTTAGCAACTTTATTACAATATCGTAATTATCCTTGAGAATATCATTCAAACTGTTTGAAACTGATTTTTTAACAAACATGGACTCATCTTCTTTTAGATTTTCGAGGATTGGTTCAATATTTCTGTAAGCATTCTCTGGAGATGAAACATTCTGTATTAGAGATTCGGTTGTCTGTTTCTTTGGATACTATATTCAGATATTTTTGCAGTTGGGTCTGACAAACCAGCAGTAAAAATTTATTATTCTCACGATTTCTGCTATATAAAGAATTCTTTAAATTTAAATATAATAATATTTTATATGAATAATTGGTACTTAGAGTAAATTTTAAGAAAAGCTTGTTGGCGTTTGTCTTGGGGGCATTTTTAATTACTGCGGTGATAAGTTTACCATTTTTAAATTCTCCCATTTCTGCACAAAGATCCGGTAAAAAACCGAATTACTTGTCCTTGAAAAGAGCATTATCCAATCATATCTTTCTGCTAATCTGAAATGAACACATTTTCATTTTGCTTGTGGAGACAATTTTCTCTAGTCATCGCAATGTTAGTAATAGTAACAGTTCCCGGTTTTAAATTCATAGAGGCAAACAAAGTAATAGGTACACAAAGTACGCAAGAGACTCCAAAAGGAGAGGTATTGAGATGTGCTGGTAATCCTATTATGCCAAAAACAATCTGTGTCGGTACTAATGAAAATGACACAATAGTTGCACCTCTTTCTGGAGGAAATATTTACACCCAAGCAGGAGATGATAAAGTTCAAGGTCTATTAGGAGGTGAAGTTACATTTGGTAACGATGGTAATGACATGATTCAAGCTGGCAATGGTTCTGCATCTATTTTTGGTAACGATGGTAATGATACCCTTGTCGGAGAAATTGGCCCAAACATGTTGACAGGTAATGGTGGAAGTATGCTTGATGGTGGTGATGGCAATGACCAGCTGATTGGCGGAATTCACCATGATGTAATGTCTGGTGGTCCCGGTATGGATACCTTCAGCTGCAGTGGAAAGGATGACATTGTGATAGATTTCAATCCAAACGAAGATAATTTAACAGGAAACTGTATCATTGCATGATTGTAAATTAAGTGCATTTTACATCCGCTTGAATAAGAATCAAATAAGCATCGTGCAATGATATATGTCAGGTGATCAGATTATATCTCATCCCAAGGCCGTATGGGTATAATTACACATTTGATTAGAAAGTTTGTCTTAAAAAATGAAGAAAAAATAGTTACTGTAATACTTCACAGTTAGGATTTACAGTATCATTGTTGGAATCATAATCAACTACTATGTCTGCACCTTCATTGCAATCAAAGAAATCGTGTCCTGATCCTCCCACAAGAACATCATTGTCACTTCCACCATACAGCTTGTCATCTCCTGCACCACCATATAGTGTATTTCCACCACCACCAAAAATGACGTTGGTTCCAGAATCTCCAAAGAGGACATCATCTCCATCCTGTCCAAATATCACATCAGATCCTTCACCACCCTGAATGGTATCATCGCCATTACCACCGTATACTATATCAGGTCCACCGGCTGCCTGAATGATGTCATCGCCATCTAACCCATAAATTTCTTCTTGTCCCTGACCAATCATCTTATCCTTATGATTTGTCCCTACACAGACAGTAGCAGGAAGTAGCAAGTTACCCAAACAAGCGATAAGATCGTTAACACCATTATTAAGATTACCCTCATCGGTTTGTGTACCAACAATATCATCATCATCCGCTGATACAAATCCGATTGGCATTGATACTATGAGACATAATAAGGCTAAGGTAGCAACCATAGTTACGATACTATTGGAAAGATTTTTTGTCATCGAATTATTATTTTAGGATAATATAAATGGGTATGGTAATTTGTTACCTATACTTTATTCTGTAACTTTACCGATTTGTCTTCTATACATTCAGTAGAAGATATCTGACATAAAAAATATACTCAATTTTGATGAGGTAAATACATAGGTTTGTTTTCTTCAACTTTGATTCTTTGTTTCCTCTATTGTTATTATTTAGTTACCCACTGGGGATTTAAATGATAGTATCAAATAATGAATAGTCACAATTGATTGGAATTTTTTTCCATTAAAGGATCATCTTACTAGACACTTACTGTGTCTTGAACATAGATAAAGACAGTATAATTCAAGACTTTGACAAATTTAATGATTTAGCAATAATTATTCGTATTTATTTATATTCTAGAGTCTATTGCTTAACAATTAGATGAGTCGAATTTGGACCTCATTCTCGTTTTATTCTTCTATTTTGCAGATCTGTATATTTGATTGCGTCTTATTAACTAAAAAATGATACTTTCATTTGTATAGGAAAAATTAAACTAAATAATTTTCCTTATGCATTTATACTTGGATAAAAAATTAATTGTGTGAAAAACAACATTTGTACGGTTTTAGTCACAAGATTTGTTATTCTCATTTTCGGTTTTCTAATTCTAATATCAAGTCCAGCAGCTGCAAAGGACATTTTTAGTTCATCAAGTAACGTGGAATCCTTATCAGCTGAATCACAAAATCAACTTTTATCGGTTGAGGATAACGTAATCCTTTGTACGTCTCCAATACTTCCCTGCGACGGTACTGAGAATGAAGACACCATAATCGGAACTGTCGTAGGTGAAACAATATTTGCTATTGGAGGAAACGACATAATACAAGGTAATGGTGGACCTGATATAGTATATGGCGGTGAGGGTGATGATAATATTCAGGGCAGTGAAGGTTCAGACACCTTATTTGGACAGGATGGAGATGATGTCCTCTTTGGAGATTCTGGAACCAACGTCATTTTTGGCGGTGGTGGAAACTTAATGTTCGGTGGTGCAGGAGATGACAAGCTGTATGGTGGAAGCGACAATGATGTTCTTGTGGGAGGATCAGGACACGATTTCTTTGATTGCAATGAAGGTGCTGATCGTGTAATAGACTACAACCCCAACGAAGATACTGCAAATACTAACTGCGAAAATCTCGGTTAGGTAAACAGGTAAGTTATCCTAACGTACTAAATTAAAAAGCAGAGATAAAAGCTCACAACATTTGAAAAATTCTGCTATCCATATGACTCTATAGATGAGACAGCTAACTAACTAATATTGCAGGTTATATTATCTCTAATATAGAGAACGTTAAATCTAGACAATACTAAATATCCTTACCTCCCCATGATAATTATAATCTTTTATGTAAGATATTATACTATCTTTTCTAGATTCAAAAGTATACTAAATTAATTGCCAAACATTTTTATTCACTTTATTAAGTAACCTATTGTGACTGGTTGTAGAGTATCCTTATTTTTAGTATTAATAACATTATTTTTCACAGGCTTAGAAACTGGTCTACCATATCAAACTAACAGAGTTATTGATATGTTGGATATATTTCATTTGCATAAAGTTCATGCCTCGCTAACAGAGGATAATATAATACAATGTGTAGTTCCAACATGTGTTGGAACTAACAACAACGATATAATTATTGGATCGTTCTTAAGTGAGAGGATCTTTGCTCAAGGAGGAGATGATAAAATACAAGGTAACGGTGGAGGAGATATTGTTTATGGTGGTGAGGGAAGTGATTCTATTCAAGGCGGTTCAGCATTTGACAAATTGTTTGGACAAGCTGGAGACGACTACATATATGCTGATGCTACGACCAGTCTCACAGGCTCCCAAACCACAAATGAATCTGCTATTAACAATAGACTCAATGAATTGTTTTTGGGGTTGGATTTTAATGACCTTGCAGATGTTGAGAAAATGATAATTACTGATAGTTTAAACTCTAATAGTGAGAGTCCGGATGTTTTTGATTCCACACAAAGTAACCTCCTCTTAATGGAGGTTAGTCTATTGGCTGGTGGAGAAGGAAATGATCATCTATTTGGGGGTAGTGGCAATGATGTTCTTGTAGGAGGGCCAGGACATGACTTTTTTGATTGTAATGAGGGAATAGATAGAGTCTTGGACTATTATCCAAACGAAGATACATTAAATGTAAACTGTGAATTATTATGACAATAATGTAATAAATTTGAATAACACTCCTCAAT